>NZ_JBANBA010000163.1:0-14069 GCF_059803475.1 Bradyrhizobium sp. UFLA05-89
TGCCCGCCGTACGTCACGCCATCGTCGATCTCATCCTTCGGCCGCCGTCTCAACGGTGTCCATACTGCCGAAAAAAAATCCTTGAAAAACACTGGCGCAAACAGATTCTGCCAAAGTAGTGATAGGCCGTGTAGCCATAAACCGTTGGCGTGATGCGACGAAGGCCCCGTCCGCTTTGCCCCGTTGGCGATCAAGATCGCGCGGCCGCGAGAACATGTCGCGAAGGCCCAGAACCGGAAAATCTCGCACGTTCCGCGGCGTCTTTTTTGTAGGGAACACACGCACGATCATTTGGGGAAACTCGTCGCTCGAACGGCCAATCGCATTGACCAACCGCGTTATGGACGGCCTCCGACGGCAGCATCGACATCAACCGTGTGCAAACATCTTGCAGCGCAGCTACGGAACAACGTTACATCTGAGAGATCCGCGGAACGAAAAGGGGCGTCAGTCTTTCTCTGCCCTTTGGGAGGTGCCCATGACTTCTCAGGCCACGGAAGGCGCATGTGCGTTCGCCTGGCGGAACTACTTGCTGCTCCACAGCGGTGTCAGCGAGAACGACAACAGGCGTTCCGCCCTCTATCGCTACGTCACCAACCTGCGTGACACCGGCCAATATGATTTTGACCTCTTGCAAATAGCGGCAGTCGCTTACTTGAAAAACCTGGACGCACTGCAAGACGACGGAGCGGCGAGACGCGCGGCAGATCGAGTGTTGGCCGAGCGCCTGGAAGCACGCAGTGCGCAACCGACACTTGGCTTCAGCCCATAACACCAGAGCGAAGGAGCGAACAGCATGGCAGATCAGACCGCTAACCCAAACCGTTTCGCGCGTGACCCACAGAGCCGCATCACCGCAGTCACAGCAATCGGCATGAATGCGTTGAAGCCAGTCATGCACTTCCAGGTCTCAATGCTGAGGATGTGGGCCGATAGCATCGAGAGGTTCGCGGGCAATTACCAAAAGGATTTGGAAGAAGCCGCGACCGAGGTAAAGGAACAGTCAGACAAGGAACGCGCCGCGTAAATCGACGCGATTTGTGAGGTGTTCTCTTTGTGAGGTGTTCTCCAAGAGCAGCGGCAAGAGCGGCGGCGTATCCGGCCGCCGCTCGAGGCGATGAGCGGGCTAGCGAATGGACCGATCAAATGCCGAGCACACTCTGGTAGGCGAACAGAGCCGGAACTCCGCCAGTATGAACGAAAACAACATCCGTGTCGGGTTGCCATCGCTTCGCCCGAACGAGCGCGATCAGGCCGGCCAATCCTTTCCCGGAGTAGACTGGATCTAGGGTCAAGGCTTCGAGCGCTCCTGCAAGCTTGATGGCCTCGATGGTCGCCGCATGCGGCACGCCATAAGCCGGACCAGCGTGCCCGGCGACGACCTCGACATCGTTCTCGTCGAAATCGGCGCGGATCAAATCGGCTGCGGCTCTTGCGTAGGCGATAACGTCGGAACGCACGCGCTCCGGTTCGGCATCGATGTCGATGCCGATGATCCGCGTCTTGGGCATCGCAACCGATGCCCCGACAACAAGACCGGCCTGTGTTCCCGCGCTGCCGGTGCAATGCACGATCGCGGCGGGGCGAATGCTGAGCCCCCGCGACTGCTCCGCGATCTCCACGATTGTCGATGCGTAGGCAATCGCGCCGAGTGGATTGGAAACGCCGTATGGCACGAAATAAGCCCGACGACCTTCGGCCCTGAGCCGGCTTCCCAGCTCCTCAATCGCAGCGTTGCGATTTCCCGTCCACGGCACGTCGTGGAGATGCGCGCCGAATAGCCGATTGAGCAGCGCATTTCCCGAAGTTTCGTACTCAGGGGTCGGCGGAGCCACGCGACCGTGGTAGACAGCGAGATGACACTCCAGCCCGAGCTTGGCTGCCGCGGCAGCGACCTGGCGTTGGCTGTTGGACTGGACGACGCCGCCAGAGACCAGCACGTCAGCCTTGGATGCGACGGCGTCGTGAAGCACGTAATCCAGCTTGCGCAGCTTGTTGCCGCCAAAGCCGAGACCGGTCGCGTCCTCACGCTTCACCCATAGGCGTGGCCCGCCCAAATGCGCAGTCAGTCGCCTCATTGGCTCGAGAGGTGTGGGCAGGCTCGCGAGCCCCAGGCGCGGAAACACCGACAGCCTGGAGGCCAGAGCCGATACGTCTCCCGTCATCATGTCGTCGAGACTACAGAGGCAGTCGACTTCCGCAAGGGGGCAGCAACGGCCTGCGCCCGGGAGACGCCTGACTGGTCGGCTCCGGGCCGATCAGCGGAACCATTCCATTGAGCGAGGCTTCTCCCTTCTAAGCCCTGAGTGAAGAAGTGAGGCCGCGTTGGGACAGCGCGGCTGTCAGACTACATCGCTTGCTCCAGGGAAGGCGTTGGCACACCTCCGTTGAGGGGGAACGCCGCCGCTATGTTACAAGGGCACGGAGGGAAGCAAGACTGCCGCTTAGTACGAGAGGGCCAGTGGAGAACATTCGCTATCGCGCATTTGAGTTCGTCGAGAAACTGCAGCAGCTTCCCGAGACTGCAGGCATCATGGACGCATTGCGCGAAGCGCTCAGGCAGCACGGCATCGAGTATTTCTGCTTCAGCTTCGTCACCCTCAGAGCAAACGAGCGCACCGAAGATATCATCCTTGGTGACGAGTTCCCGGACGGTTGGGTGAAGCACTATATCGAAAACGATTACGTTCATGCTGATCCCGCCGTCCGATATTCCAGGACGGCGACTCGACCCTATCGATGGGTCAAGGAGGCCCCCTATGACGCGCGGCTTGAATTGAAGACGGTCGAGATGGTGCAGCGGGCGTGGGACTGGGGCCTACAGGATGGATACGTGGTCCCGGTTGCCTCACCTGCCGGCCGG
Organism: Bradyrhizobium sp. UFLA05-89; assembly: GCF_059803475.1. NCBI lineage: Bacteria > Pseudomonadati > Pseudomonadota > Alphaproteobacteria > Hyphomicrobiales > Nitrobacteraceae > Bradyrhizobium > Bradyrhizobium sp. UFLA05-89. The sequence continues at coordinate 2,864 of NZ_JBANBA010000163.1, forward strand.
TTGGGCCAGGTATGGTTCGGCGGCCACGAGGTCAAGCTGCCAGAGGATGAACTGCCTGCGCTGCATTTCATGGCGTTGTACGCGTTCGATCAGGTGCTCAGGCTGCGCGGCACGCCCGATGTGCCGCAGATCATCCTATCGGAGCGAGAGCGCGAGGTGCTGACGCTGGCGGCCATCGGCCGGACGAGCGATCAGATCGCAGAGGCGATGAATATAACCGAGCGGACGGTGAAGGAGCACATCAAGAACTGCTGCAAAAAGTTGGGCGCGGTAACCCGCACGCAGGCTGTGATGATTGCGATGCGCGACAGGATCATCCAGCCGTGAGAGTTCTAGCGCAAGTGAGACGTCGGGGCCAATGACCGGGCCGCATCCCATAAGCAGCCCTGCCTGAGGCTTCGACCTCAATCCAGAACGAGCACCGGTTCGGACCAATCAACTTCTTGGCCGAGGCAATCCCAACACTCACCTCTTTCCGTACTCCGTGAAGACATAGTCGCGGTTCTGCACAACCGTATGGCACGCGAACCCGCACTTCGCGTCATGTTCCTGGGGCGGAGTGCTCGCCTCTGTGGAGGGGCTAAACGTATCGGACGCCGCGTCATAGTCGAACGCGCCCCATCCCCATCCGCCGCTGTCCGCGAACCTCTTGCTGTCCTTCACCATGAAATCAACGTCGTGCTGGGTGCCCGGCACCGTTGGCTGACCTGGGTAAGCCTCTTGTTTTTTCGGGTTCCAGTGAATCTTCGCCATCTTGGCGCCGTCCGGGAAAGCCTTGCCATTGCCGGGCACGCCTTCCTTGTAAGCACCGATCATTGCCGGATTCCCCACGATCACGGCGATCGCGCCTCCGTTCTCGCTGATCGCGATCACCGGCCAGTCTTCGTATCCTCTAAACTCGGAAAACGCGAGCCCGTTTGGTACCTGCACCGTGTACTTGTCCTGCGCGGAAATCGCGGCGCCAACCGTGAAAACGACGATCGACGCCGAAATACCAAGACCAATCAGCGTGAGTTTTTTCATTGTCGCCTCCTTCGTTGATTTAGCGGACGACGGCGATCGACGACTCCTTTGGAAATTGCGTCGTCGCATCGCCCTCTCCGAACTGCGCCGACCATTGCTCACCGGGAACGTGACTACAGCATGAATTTGCGCGTTGCGAAACGTCTGCGGGGCCGTCGGCCGGGTGATGTCCGTTTCTGTCCCGTAAGCGAGATGCCCGGCTCGGCACCGATGCGTTGCCCCGGAATGAGGAGCTTCTCACCTTGATCCTTCCCGCTGGATGGACCACCATCCTCGTCCTCACAGCTCACGACAAGAATGGGCGAGGAAACGCGGATGACCCAACTACCTGGATTTGGCCTGGTCGAGCGGGCGCGGGCGCTTGCGCCGCTGATCGGGCGCGAGGCGGATGCAATCGAGCGCGAGCGGAGGCTGACGCAGCCCGTCGTCGCAGCTCTCATCGAGAACGGGCTTTATCGCGCGCTGCTGCCGCAGAGCCTTGGCGGCGCCGAGGCTGCGCCTGAAGTTTTCATGCAGATGCTGGAGGAGATCGCGAAGGCGGATGCCTCCACCGCCTGGTGCCTCGGGCAGTGCGGCGTCTGCGCGATGATCGCGGCGTCGCTCGATCACCACGCGGCGGACGAGATCTTCAACACACCGCCCGGCATCCTCGCCTGGGGTGCGGTTGCGCATGCGGCGCGCGCGGCCGATGGCGGCTACCGCGTCAGTGCGCGCTGGGATTTTGCCTCGGGCTCGCGGCAGGCAGGCTGGCTGGGCGCGCATGTCCGCATCATCGGTGCCGACGGAGCGCCACGCACAAATGCCGATGGCTCGCCGGAAGTGCGCACCATCCTGTTTCCGGTCACGAGCGCAACGCTGCATGATGTCTGGCACGCGATCGGGCTCGCCGGCACCGGCACCGATTCCTATGAGGTCAACGATCTCTTCATTCCTGAGCGTTTCACGGCATTCCGCGACGTGCCGTCTGCTTTACGCGAAACCGGTCCGCTCTACAGGCTTGGCACCGGCTCGACCTTCAGCCTCGGCTTTGCCGCGGTGTCGCTCGGCGTCGCGCGGGCGACGCTGGATGCGGCCATCGCGCTGGCGCGCGGCAAACACCAGTCGCTCGCAGCGAAAGCGATGCGCGACAATGCAGCCGTTCAAGGCCTGATCGGCCGCACCGAAGGCGATCTGCGCGCGGCGCGCGCCTATCTCTATGCGACGGCGGGCGCGATGTGGCGCGAGCTGACCGCTAGCGGCGAGTTCAAGGAGCCGCATCGCTCAGCCGTGCGGCTGGCATCAACCTGGACTATCCAACAATCAGCGAAGGTGGTCGATATCGCCTATCGCATGGCGGGCGCGACCGCCGTGTTCCGCAACAATCCGTTCGAACGGCGCTTTCGCGACATCCACGCGATCGCCCAGCAGATCCAGGCGCGCGACACGCATTATGAGGATGTCGGAAGGGCGATCCTGTCGGCGGGCTGAGCCTGCGACCCGATCCTTCGGCTACGCCCTGCGCGCACCGGGCAGGCGGCCGCGCCAGCCCATGCCGATGACCAGGGCGAGCGCCAGGAGCAGCACCGTGGCGGCAGCAAAGCTGACGATGCGGTCGCCGCCCGAGCAGACGTCGCGGTCAAGGCAGGCGCTCGAAAGCATGCCCTGTTGCAGCAGGGCGCCAAGCGCCATCACATAAAGGACACCGCCGAGCACGAGATAGGCCATCGTCACCAGCGCGCGGCGCAGCCGTGACGGCATCGCGGCGTCATCGAGCTCGCGGCGCTCGGTGATGAATTGCGATGACGTCGCCTTGGCGAGATCGCGGATCTGGACGGTGGAATGCGTCAGGAGATCGTGCACCGCCTGGTTGCGGCGCGTCGCCATCATGGTCAGGAAGGAATACCAGCTCAGCAGGCTCTTGATGGCGAAGCGCGCGAATGCCTTCCTGAAGGTCAGATTGCCGCCGCCATCATCGACGACACGCAGGTTGGTCCAGTAGTGCCCGAGCGTGCCGCCGGCGCGCGATACCAGCACCGGTTCATAGAACACCAGGATCAGCACGACCGCCATGCCAAGGACGCGGGCAATCAAGTCGCTTTGCAAATTGCTCGCCAGCGCCACCGCGCCGAACAGCAGGGCCATCGCCAGCATCCAGTCGAGCAGGATGGCTTTCAGCCGCCGCGCGCACCGGGCATAGCGCGGGGCGTCAGACGTGACTGGGGTAGTGAGGCTCATGGGGGACCGATCCCGACATTCCGATTCAATGATCAGACGCCGAGACTCAAGCAGAGGTTCAATCAGGCCACCAGCGCAGCGTGCTCGTCGCCCGTCGCGTCCACCCCGCGCTGCGCCGCGAGCAGGCTGACGATCTCGGCATTGGGGCGGGCCTTGGAGAACAGGAAACCCTGCCCCTCATGGCAGCCCTCGGCGCGCAGGCAGCTCAGCTCGACCTCGGTCTCGACACCCTCGGCGGTGATGGTGACCCCTAGGCCTTTGCCGAGGCTGACGATCGAGCGGATGATCGCCTGCGACTCGCGGTTGGCGCTGAGATCGCGCACGAAGGACTGGTCGATCTTGATCTTGTCGAAGGGGAAGCTGCGCAAGTAGCTGAGACTCGAATAACCGGTGCCGAAATCGTCCATGGAGATCCGCACGCCCAGCGCGCGCAAGGCATGCAGCGTCGCCAGCACCTGGGCGCTCTTTTCGAGCAGCAGCGTCTCGGTGATCTCGAGCTCGAGCCGAAGCGGCGGCAAGCCAGAGTGCTTCAGCGCCTCGGTGACCATCGAGAGCAGATTGCCGCTGCGGAATTGCAGCGGCGACAGGTTGACGGCAACGCGGACGTCGTCGGGCCAGGTCGCGGCATCCGCGCAGGCCCGGCGCAGCATCAATCCGCCGAGCAGATTGATCAACCCAGTGTCCTCGGCGACCGGAATGAATTCGGCCGGCGACACCATGCCGCGCTCGGCATGTGGCCAGCGCACCAGCGCCTCGAAGCCGGTGATGCGGCCGCTCGAAAGGTCGATCAGCGGTTGATAGAACGGCCGCAGCACGTCGTTCTGGATCGCGTCGCGCAGCTCCACCTCGATCTTGCGGCGGCTCTGCGCCTTCGCATGCAGCGCCGCCTCGAAAAACGCGAACGTGCCGCGCGCATCCAGCTTGGCGCGCGACAGCGCCATGTCGGCGCTCTTGAGAAGCTTCTCGGAATCATCGCCGTCGCCGGGCGCCATGGCGATACCGATGGAGGCGCCGATCACCACGGAATGGCCGTCGAGCAGATAGGGATCGGCGATGGCCTCCAGCAGGCGTTTTGCCAGCCCCACCGCATCTTCCGGCCGGGTGAGGCCGCTCTGGACGATGACGAATTCATCCGAATTGAGCCGCGCCAGCGCGTCTTCATCGCGCAAGGTGGAGCGCAGGCGCTTGGCGACGCCGCGCAGCAGCTTGTCGCCGATCGCGTGGCCGAGCGTGTCGTTGACCGCCTTGAAATTGTCGAGCCCCAGCATCAGCACCGCGACCTTCTCAGTGTTGCGGCGCGTGTGCAGCAGCATCTCGTCGATCTGCTGGCGCAGCAGATTGCGGTTCGGCAGCCCGGTCAGACCGTCATGCTGGGCCATGAACGCAAGCCGCGCCTCGGCGCGCTTGCGTTCGGTGATGTCCATCAGCGCCAGCAGCACCGCCGGCCGATCGGCGTAGGTCAATTGGCGCGAGTAGATTGCAAGATCGATCAGCGCGCCGTCGGCCTTCACGTGCTTCCAGGTGCGCGCGGCCTGTTCCTCGCTGCTCCGGCCGCTTGTCCAGGGCAGCTCGCTGTCGAAGGCCTGGAGCGAGCGAATCGTCAGCTTCTCGAACTCGGCACGGCTGTGGCCGTAATGCGCGACCGCGGCGTCGTTGACGCCGAGGATGCGCTCATCGTCCAGCGCGCAGACGATCATGGGCACGGGATTGCCGTCGAACAGCAGGCGGAACGAGGCCTCGCGCTGCTTCAGTTCGGTGATGTCGACGCGCAGACCAACGACGCCGCCGTCATCGGTCAGGCGCTCCTCGATCATGATGACGCGGCCGTCGGCCAGCTTCTGCTCGTGACGCGCGCCGGGTTGATAGAGCTTTTGCAGCCGCTCGGCGATCCACTCGTCCTCATGGCCGATCGCTTCCGGATAGTCGCCGCGCGCAACGCCGATGCGCAGCGTATCCTCCAGCCGCGCGCCTTCCGCGAACAGATCGGCGGTCTTGTTGTAGATCTCGGCGTATTTCTTGTTCCAGAGGACGTAGCGGCCCTCGGCGTCGAGAAACACGATACCTTGCGGCAGCAGGTCGATGGCCTGGCGCAGCCGCTCGTGCGATTTGCGCGCGTCCGCGATCGCAGCTTCCGCTTCCGCACGGCTCTGCACGAGCGCATCGGTCTCGACCGGAAGATCATGCGGCCTCGCGCGCTTCGACGCCGGCTTGCGCGACCGTGCGGCCACCCTGGTGAGCGCCGTCCGCTTTCGCTTTCCTGCTTTTCGAGAACCCAAACTCAACTTCGCCCGTCCCACTCGCGCTTGGCAGTCGCGAGTTGTCGGACAAGTGTCTGAAAAAACGGTAATCCTGGGTGCGGCGACCCGCCGGGCGCGTCGCCGACGCAATCGCGCCGATTGCACTTCTTGTCCATTTGCAAGGCGACCGCGCGTTGACCGGCGCGATAGACGAATGTGGTGGTCGCTATGGGAAGGAGGGTTGGCGCAAAAACGCGCGCTTCCTATGAATTGATTCCGAATATGTGTCCGTTTGTATACAGGGCACCGCAATTCCGGGCGTCATCGCACGAATATTGATCAATCCAGCATAGGGTTATTGCGGCGTTAAGAAAGGACACCGTCCCGTGGGGCTGAGTTTTCCCGGAAAGAATCTAATCAGCACCCGGCGACTTCGGCACGACGGCTTTCGCATTGTGGTCGGACAAAACTGCCGGCACGTCGAACTTGCCGGTCTCGAGATCATATCTGCAGCTCCAGCTGTTCACCACGCCGGTCTGCGTGGGCTTGCGGCCCTTGACGTCGGCATCCCCCGACAGACTGATCAGGATATAGCGGTTCGCCGGCCAATCGGCGCCGAGCCAGCGATAGTTCTCTTCAAGCCCCCTCACCAGATTCGCCGACATATGATATTCCGGCGCCTTCTTGATCTTTCGCCAGTCGGGACGCGTCTTCAGATAGTCCCACGCCTGATCGCCGAGCGGCTTCTTGCCCGCGGAAACGTAACCATCCGGAGCAAGGCGGTACAGATAGAGCATCGACTCACCCGAGCCGGTCTTTTGTAAGCGAACGATCCAATTCACATCGTTGGTGAAGAGAAAATCCGCCGGATAGCCGGCCGGCTCCGCATCAAGAAGTGTGAATGCGCCCTGCCGGCGCGCCCAGAACTGCCATTTCCAGTCGTCCGTATCCTTGTTCAGGTATTGCTCGATCGTTGTCGCGCCATCCGGCGATGCCTTGGTGTATTTTTCTTCGATCCTGTAGCCCGCGGGCGGGGCTGCCGGCTGCGCGGCGGACGCCTCATCGCAGACGCCGATATTGCAGGCAACGAGCAGGCCGATCCAAGATGGCTTGATCCAAGATGCACTGCCCTTCATTTTCTGGCTCCCTTGATCCGGTCATGCGATTAGTCGCGCATGTCCCGATCAAGTTCGTTGTGGAAGCCACTCGCAGCAGCTTTCACCACCGCAAGCGGACCTTCGACCGTGAACCTTTGCGGCGGGACCTACGACAAACAACGGCCATCGCCGTAACAGCGGCGCGTGTCCATTGAGATTCCCATTCCTGTCGTCAGCATCGTTCTCATCCTGGGTGAAGTAATCTGACGTCTTGCAGACCGTCGCGCGGTCTCTCGCGCACCTCTGTAAAGACACTGTGAGTTCGTGCCCGCTCGAAAGCCTGGTTCTTAACCCTGAGGCGGCGTTGGGTTATAAGGGATGTCAGCATGAGTCCCTGCCGCTTCGCCTCCCTCCTGCTTTTGCTTGTTCTCCTGAATGCCGGCGGCGCGCTGGCCCAGGACAAGGGCAGCGTTAACCCAAAACCGCTGCCGCCGCTCGCCAATCCCAACGATCCCAAGATCGGCGCGAAGGAGCTGTTCGCGCGAAAGCTGCTGCCTTCGTCGGGGCCGGCGCATGTCATCGGCTCCTACGTCAAGGGCTGCATCGGCGGCGCGGCGCAGATGCCGCTCAACGGCGACAACTGGCAGGTGATGCGGCTGTCGCGCAATCGCAATTTTGGCCACCCCGACATGATCGCGCTAATCAAGCGCCTCGCGGCCAAGGCGCACAAGGATGCCGGCTGGCCGGGCATTCTGGTCGGCGATATCGGCCAGCCGCGCGGGGGACCAGCGCTGTCGGGCCATGCCAGCCACCAGATCGGGCTCGATGCCGACATCTGGCTGACGCCGATGCCGGACCATCGCCTCTCGCGCGAGGAGCGCGAGGAGATGTCCGCGGTGATGATGGTGCGCGAGGACCGGCTCGACATCGATCCAAAAGTGTTCACGCCCGGCCACGTGCTGGTGCTGCGCGACGCGGCGCAGGAGCCGGCGGTGCAGCGCATCTTCGTCAACCCCGCGATCAAGAAGGCGCTCTGCCGCGAGGCCAAGGGCGATCGCTCGTGGTTGTCGAAGATCCGCCCCTGGTGGGGGCACGACTATCACTTCCACATCCGCATGCGCTGCCCGCCCGGCGCCAGCGAATGCCAGGGCCAGCCGTCGCAATCCGAGGACGAAGGCTGCAAGTCGTCCGATCTCGCCTACTGGTTCAGCGATGGCGTGCTGCATCCGAAGCCACCGCCGGAGCCACCCAAGCCGAAACCGCCGATGACGCTCGCGCAAATGCCCGCAGCCTGCAAAGCCGTGCTGCGCGCACCGGACGCGAAGCCGTAGCATCGGCTTGCACGCTGCCGCCTCACACTCAATCGTCGTCCTGACGAAAGCCAGGGTCCTGGATCTGCGCTCGCTCCGCTCGCTTGTCCAGGACGACACGGATGGTTGGCTCGTACCACACGAATGCGCTAGGATCGGCCCGCCGCTGTGCCGTAAGCACGCGACATCTCGGGATGCGCGTCCCGTTCTTCGACAGCAAACCTGACTACACGCGGGCGGCACCACCGCGCCGCCAACGATGAGATTTGACATGCGCGCCCTCACCCTCCTTGCCGTGCTCTTCGTCAGCACGACCTCCGCCCTTGCGGCCGAAGAGCCGAGCGGCTGCGACAAGTTCAAATGGCCGATCGAGCGGGAACGTGCCGCGCTCACCGCACCGGACCGCGCGAAGCTCTCCTCGGGCAGCGAGCAGGCGGCCGTGCCGGCATCGGCCATCGCACTGACGCTGGTCGCGCCTGCCGACGCCAAACTGCCCTCTCCGCCGGAGCGCGCTCCGAAGGACGGCACTTTTGCCGGCTTTGCCAGCTTCAAGGCGGCACCCAAAGCCGGCGTCTACACCATCAGCCTGTCGGCAGGGGCCTGGGTCGACGTGGTCCAGGACGGGCATTTCCTCAAGCCCGTCGCCTTCAGCGGCGCGACCGACTGTGACGGCATTCGCAAGACCATGAAATACGAGCTTTCGGCCAAGCCTTTTGTGCTCCAGGTCAGCGGTGCGAAAGAGAATTCGGTCTCGATCGCGATCCTGCCCGCGGAATAGGCATCATCGTTAGACAAACGGTCGCCTTTACCGTAGGCCCCAGCCTGCTATGTTTGCAGTGCGATATCCCTGCCGGCCGTAAGCCGTTGCGGGGACTAGCGGAACAGCGCTTCCGTCGGTCGCGCCCAACCCATCTCACGCCAGATCTGCGCGTGCGTTTTTGCGCGCGACCTCGCACGGAGCGCTATTCATGTTTCGATTTGCCGGACTTTTCACCGCCTTCGTGATCTTCCTTGGTGCGGCCCTCTCGCCAGCGGCCGCCGAGGACAAGACGATCACCGTCTTCGCCGCCGCCTCGATGAAGAACGCGCTCGACGAGATCGACGCGGCCTACACCGCCAAGACCGGCGTCAAGTTTTCGGTCAGCTATGCCGCGAGCTCGGTATTGGCAAAACAGATCGAGCAGGGCGCGCCGGCCGACGTGTTCGTCTCCGCCGATACCGACTGGATGGACTACGCGATTTCCAAGAAGACCATCAACGAGCCGACCCGCGTCAACCTGCTCGGCAACAGCATCGTTCTGATCGCGCCCAAGGATTCGAAAATCGACAACGTCACGATCGCCCAGGGCTTTGACCTCGCCAAGCTCGCCGGCGACGGCAAGATCGCGACCGGCGACGTGAAGTCCGTGCCGGTCGGCAAATACGCCAAGGCCGCGCTGGAGAAGCTCGGTGCATGGCAGGCCGCCGAGCCGAAATTCGCCATGGCCGAGAGCGTGCGTGCCGCGTTGACGCTTGTTGCGCGCGGCGAAGCCGCGCTCGGCATTGTCTATTCGACCGACGCCAAGGTCGAACCGGGCGTCAAGATCGTCGGCACCTTCCCGGCCGAATCGCATCCCGCGATCATCTATCCGGTCGCCGCGACCACGACCGCGAAGGGCGAAACTAGCGACTATCTCGCCTTCCTGCGCTCGACGACGGCCAAGACGATCCTCGAAAAGTATGGCTTCAAGTTCCTGATCAGCCCCACAACCTAATGCTTGCAAACTTGATGCTTGCGACTTGATGTCCGCGATCACATCGGCCGAATGGACCGCGATCCTGCTTTCCTTGCGGGTCGCGGTCATCGCGACGTTGGTGGCGACGCCGTTCGGCATCGCGCTGGCTTGGCTGCTCGCGCGGCGTGATTTCTGGGGCAAATCGCTGCTCGACGCGCTGGTGCATCTGCCGCTGGTGCTGCCACCGGTCGTCACCGGCTATCTGCTGTTGCTGACGTTTGGCCGGCGCGGTCTCGTCGGCGGCTTTTTGGCGGATTATCTCGGCATCGTCTTCGCGTTTCGCTGGACCGGCGCCGCGCTCGCCTGCGGTATCATGTCGTTTCCGCTGCTGGTGCGACCGATCCGGCTCTCGATCGAGGCGATCGACCGCAGGCTCGAGCAGGCCGCGGAGACACTGGGTGCTGCACCCCTCAAGGTGTTTTTGACGGTCACGCTGCCTCTTGCTTTGCCTGGTGTCCTTGCCGGCATGGTGCTCGGCTTTGCCAAGGCTATCGGCGAGTTCGGCGCGACCATCACTTTCGTCTCCAACATTCCCGGCGAGACCCAGACGATCTCCTCAGCCATCTATTCGCTGATCCAGACGCCGGACGGCGACGCTGCAGCGGGACGGCTGGTGATCATCTCGATCGTGCTCGCGCTCGGTGCGCTAATCGCGGCCGAATGGTTCGCGCGGCGCGCGACCGCACGGCTGCACGGGAACTGACCATGCTGCGCGTCGACGTCGAAAAGCTGCTCGGCGAGTTCTCGCTTCAAGCCTCCTTCGCCAGCGAAGGCCGCGTGACCGGCCTGTTCGGCGCATCGGGTTCCGGCAAGACCACGCTCGTCAACATGATCGCCGGCCTGCTGCGGCCCGATCGCGGCACGATCGTCATCGACGGCGAGACCGTCGACGACACCGCCGCCAGCATCCACGTGCCGGCCTATCGCCGGCGCATCGGCTATGTCTTCCAGGACGCGCGGCTGTTTCCGCATCTGAACGTCGCACAGAACCTCGACTATGGCCGGCGGATGAACCGGCTGGCGCATGATCCTGCGCAACAGAAGCGCATCGTCGATCTGCTCGACATCGGCGCCCTGCTCGATCGCCGGCCCGGAAAGCTCTCCGGCGGCGAGCGCCAGCGCGTCGCGCTCGGACGCGCGCTATTGTCGAAGCCGCGACTGCTGCTGCTCGACGAACCCTTGGGCGCGCTCGACGAGAGCCGTAAGCTCGAGATTCTGCCCTATCTGGTGCGGCTGCGCGACGAGGCCAACGTCCCCATGGTCTATGTCAGCCACGACGCCGCCGAGCTGCGCCAGCTCGCCACCCAGATCGTCATGCTGCGCCAGGGTCGCGTGACGTCGTTCGGCGGGGTGAAGGTGCTGACGTGAGAGGAGAGAGATTTGAGGCACTCCACTTGCCTCAACTTCCACTGTCATTCCCCGCGAAGGCGGGGAATCCAGTACGCCGCGACCTCTCGATAGAATCACTACCGCCTCTGGAATACTTGTATGGGCTTGGTCAAGGATGAGTCGTTGTTAGATCATTTCAGATCATCTCCTTGTTCGAAGGA
>NZ_JBANBA010000164.1:0-13352 GCF_059803475.1 Bradyrhizobium sp. UFLA05-89
GACACAGCCGCTCGGCCGCATCGCCGCTGACGCCAATACATCGGATTACTGCCGCCCTTTTTCAACGGAATCGGCCCTTTGCGACATGTTGCGCGGCCGCACGAACTTGGTCGCTAACCGCGCGAAAGCGGACGTAGCCTTCGTTGGTTTCACCGACGGTTATGAGTACACGGCCTGGTAGGCTTTATTTGCGGAGCACGATCTCCGCGCAAACGTGTTCCGCGTTTGTCGCGAGGGAAGACTGCTGAACACTTGTCCGGATCGTGCCTTACGAGCCGTATTTCTGATACATCGTGTTGGTGAAGAGACCGGCCGGGTCGTACTTGCGCTTGGCGGCGAAGAAGTCGTCGATCTGCGGGTAGGATTTCTCGAGCTGGTCGCGTGAATAATAGAGCTGGTACGGCAGGAAGAAGCGCCCCTGGTTGGCGATGGTGAGGTCGATCAGCTCTTCCGTCACCTTCTTCATGCGGCGGTTGCCCTCATCGTCCGTCGGCTGGTTGATGTAGAGCACCAATGAGAACGCCGGCTCCGGCGAATAGGTGAGGAAGTTCTCCTCCTTGTGCACCACGCGGACGGAGGCGTTCAGGAGATTGGTCTTGTTGTCGAGCATGATCCTGCGCATGCCGTCGACAAAGGCGACGAAGTTTTTGCGCGGGATGAAGTATTCGTGGAGGATGTCGGTCTCGTCCTGCAAGGCATTGCGCAGGTACGGCACGGAGTCGTGCATGGGATTGTTGCGGCTGACGAGACAGGCTTCGCCCGAGGCGATCGCCTTGGCGCGGGTGACCGTGCAGGTCTCCATCCGGTGCTCGATGTGCTTCTCCGAGAGCCATTTCAGCTCCTGGAAGAACGGCCCCTGCTTGGAGAGGTTGATCGTGAGCCGCCTGAGCTTCGTGCTGGTGACCTCGCCGAGCTCCTCGATCGCGAAATCGCTGCCGTCGACCTTGGTGTAGGTGTAGAGCAGCATCTCCTGCAAGAAGCTGCTCGGCGCGGTCGAGAGGTGGCCGTACATCAGGCCGACATTGGTGTCCTTCTCGATCTCGCCCGCGAACAGCGCCGGGAAGGCCTTGTAGTCGAGCACGCGCCGTCCGGTCTGGTAGACCGTGTTGTCGGCGATATCGAGCTCGGCCTCGACGATGACGCCGAACAGGCCATAACCGCCGACGACGAGGTTGAACAGCTCCTGGTTCTCGGTCGGCGAGACGCTTTGGATCGAGCCGTCGGCCAGCATCACCTTCATCGTCTTGATCGAGCGGGCCAGCGCGCCGGCTTGATGGTCCATGCCGTGGGCATTGACCGAGATCGAACCGCCGACACTGAAGATGTCGGTCGACTGCATCGCGCGCACCGCAAAGCGCGGATGCAGCGCGATCTGGATGTCATGCCATGTCGCGCCCGGCTGCACGGTGACGCTGCGCGCCGCTTCGTTGAGCGTGATGCGGTTGAAATTGCGCATGTCCAGCACGATGCCTCCCCTGCGAAAGGCCTGGCCGCCCATGGAGTGGCGCACGCCAGCCGTCGTCACCGGCAGCTTGTTTTCGCGCGCGAAGGCGAGAGTTTTTGTAATATCATCGACGGTATGCACCTCAACCATGCCGTAGATTTCGGTGCGGTTGAGGCAGCTCGCATCATTGAGGCTGCCGCCGAGCTGGGACCACTTCACGCCCTGAAGCGGCGCGATCGCCCTCACCTTTTCAAGGTCGCTCCTGCCTCGCTCGCCGATGTCATCCGCGGCACGGCAGTCCTTTGGACCGGCTGGATCGGCCGCCAGCGCCTGAATCTTGCGGAAGCCATAGACACCGAACAGCGCGACGAGGACAGCGGCGGCCGAGACGCCCGCTTTGAATTTGCCAAAGGATTTTTGCATAAAGTGATTCCGGTGGGAGACAGATGATCCGGGAGCGCGGATCATTAGTCAAACCGCTGGCCACCTGGTTCAAGCCGTTATCGGGACGTGACCATGAAAAGCTGCCGCGTTCATCTGACGGGAGCGTCAGGCTCCGGCGTGACGACGCTCGGCCGGGCGCTTGCCGATCGGCTTGCGCTTCCGCATCATGACAGCGACGATTATTTCTGGCTGCCGACGGCACCGCCCTACCAGACGCTTCGCCCCATGCCCGAGCGCCTGCGTCTCATGCGCGAAATGTTCCTGCCACGTCTTGATTGGGTGCTGAGCGGATCCGTCACCGGTTGGGGCGACGCGCTCATCCCGTTCTTTGATCTCGTCGTGTTCGTGATCACGCCGCGCGAGGTGCGGCTGACGCGCCTGCGCGCCCGCGAGGCCGCGCATTTCGGCGCTGATGCGGTGGCGCCCGATGGCTGGCGCCACGAGGAAACCGAAGCCTTTATCGAATGGGCCGCGCACTACGAGACGGGCGAGCGTGAAGGCCGCAGTCTCGCGAAGCATGAAGCGTGGCTTGCGGGCTTGCCCTGCCCGGTCTTGCGCGTCGATGGCGCGCGGCCGATTGCAGAACTCGTCGAGCAGCTATGCAGCGACGCGCGGCGATCGCCGGGCTGATGTGATATCGTCACCGACGTTCTCGGAACAACGAAGCAAGGAGACAACCATGCTCACCCGACGAAGCGTTGTGCTCGCCTCCCTGGCTGCCGGAGTCACCATGACCAGCAAAGCCCATGCCCGGGCGTCGCAGCCGTCGACATCAGTCAATTTCGACGTCCCGGCCCATGCCTGCGACTGCCACACCCACATCCACGGCGATCCCGCGAAATTTCCCTTCTTCGCGGGTCGCGTCTATACGCCGGAGCCGGCGTCGCCAGAGGAGATGGCGGCGCTGCACAAGGCGCTGCATATCGAGCGCGTGGTGATCGTGACGCCGAGCGTCTACGGCACCGACAACTCGTCCACCCTGTTCGGCATGAGGGCCCGCGGCGCGACCGCACGGGGGGTGGCCGTGATTGACGACAAGACGACGGAAGCCCAGCTCGATGCGATGGGAGAGGACGGCTTCCGCGGCATCCGCATTAATCTGGCAACCGGCGGCGTCAGCGATCCCAATGTCGGGCGCGCACGCTTCACGGCCGCCGTCGAACGCATGAAGTCGCGCGGCTGGCATGTCCAGCTCTACACCACACTGCCGATGATCTCCGCGATCAAGGACCTCGTGACGGCTGCGCCCGTGCCGGCGGTGTTCGATCATTTCGGCGGCCTGGAGGCATCGCTAGGGCTGGAGCAGCCCGGATTTTCCGACCTCCTCGAACTCGTGAAATCCGGCAAGGCCTATGTGAAAATCTCCGGCGCCTATCGCTCGTCGAAGCTCGCGCCGGATTACCAGGACATGGTGCCGTTCGCCCGCGCACTGATCGCGGCCAATGCCGATCGCATCGTCTGGGGCACCGACTGGCCGCATCCGGACTCCAGCCATGTGGAGGGACGAAAGGCCACCGACATCGCGCCGCTCTATCAGATCGACGATGGCCGCCTGCTGAACCAGCTGCCGGTCTGGGTGCCGGATGCAGACATCCGCAGGAAGATCCTGGTCGACAATCCGGCGCAGCTTTACCGGTTCTGACAGGCGTCGGACACGCCGGCGTGCTCGTTCAGCCAGCGCGCTGACTTGCGAAGACCGCCGAACGGGAACAAATGGAAGCCGCTGACCGGCGACGTCACGGCCTTCGGTGCTGTCTCGAGCCCACGCACGACCTCGTCCGGCCCGGTCTCGGTGAGCAGCCGGCCGTAGCGGCCGATCTGGTTGCGAACCGCACGGATCGAATTGCCGACACCGCAACGGAGCGCAAATTTCATCAGCGTGCCGGGGCTCGCGGGACCTGCGAGGCCGATCACCACGGGAAGATCGATGGCCGCGATGCGAAGCTCGCCCAGCCAATTCAGGATCGGCGCGGCCTCGAAGCAGAATTGCGTGACGATATCGAGCGCGATCTGCCGCTCCCTGCCCCACTCGCGCCACGCCGCAAGCGATCTCGTCGTCTGCGCCGTGTCGAGGTAAGGATGTCCTTCGGGGTGGCCCGCGACGCTGACGCGCGAGAAGCCGTGCGTCTCGATCAGGCCGCTTGCGGCGACATCACGGCTCGACCTGAACGGCCCTTTGGCGATGGCGAGATCGCCGGCGATCAGGAGGATGCGGTGGACATCCGCCTCGCCGGGCAGCCGGCGGAAGAAATCGTCCAGCGCTTCGCGCGAGGCGATCTCGCGCGCGGCGATGTGCGGCACCGGGTTGAATCCGGCGCGGCGCAGCCTGGCTGCGGTCTCGACATTGTGCTGGTAGTGGTCCCCAGGCAGGAACGTGATGCTGACATCTATGCCTGGCGAAAAATGATCACGCAGCTCGTCAAGCTGATGCCCGCGCGAGGAGATTTCCACCGACGCCTTCGGCAGCAGCACGGCGAGATCGCCGGATAGGGACTGTTCGAGCTGTTCGAGCGTCATCGTCATCGCGTGCTCCGATCGTTCACGCAGGCGCCCGACGGCGCGAGATCACATAGGTCTCGTCGTTGAACCAGAGTCCGCCATGTTTTCTCACCACGCGATCGGTGGCCTCGAGATAGCGGCCGTCGCGCACGACCTCGGACAGCCTGTCGTCCTCGATCTGCGCGACATAGATCGCCGCGTTCCAGGCCGCGAACAGTGTCGAGGTCCCGATCGGGCCCGAGACTTCATCCGGCAGCGTGTGCATGCGGTAGCGGAAGATCGCGCGCGCATCCGACGAAGCATTGAAATTGAAGTGCCGCGCCGCCGAGCCGAGTTCGTGCTTGACCTGGCGCAGGATCGCGTAACGGTCGGTGCCAAAGGGATCATCGCCGGGCCAGACCTGGTCGATGATCTCCATCCCGGGATCGCGGCCGTGGGAATGGATGCCGATCAGACGGCCGCCGGGACGTAATGACCGCACCAGCGGCGTTACGACCTTCGAGGCCTTGAACGCGACGCTGGCGCGGGCACGATAGGGCTGCGAGGCGATGACGAGATCGTAGTCCGCCATCACGCGGCCGGGACGCGGCATGATCGGATCGAGCAGGAAGGAATGATCCTCGCGCCTGAGCGTCAGAATCACCGGACGCACATAGACAGGATTGCCGGTCTTCGGGCTGATCCCGGCGCGCCAGTTCTCGGCGAGGAAGGGCTCGAGCTCGCTGATCTGCTCGGCAAAGCCGTGCGCGGTGTTGCCTTGGAGCGCGACGTCCTTCCAGAGCAAGCCTTGCGCCGCGGTCGCCGAGCGCGGCGTCAGCCAGGGCGCTTCGCCGTAATAGAGGTTGGTCACGACAAGCACGGTTGCGGGATGCTCGAACAGGCGGTCGGCCATCTTCTCCAGCATCATGCGGACGTCTTCGTAGGAGATCTCCTTGGCCACGACATAGAGCGGCATCGCCGGAAAGCGCGCATGCAGCGCGCGCATCACCCGCGACAGCACGGTGCCGTCGCCGGAACCGGCGTCGAACAGCCTGAGCGCCGGCGGTGCCGGCTGGAGATTGGAGATTTCCAGCGAGATGCGGTTGGCGACCTCCGTCTTCTCGCTACAGGTGGAGACGAACAGCAGATATTTCTGCCTATTGTCGAAGAAGCGGAAGCCGGGCGGCGCGACCTCGAGCACGGGCGCCACGCCATTGGCCGCCTTCACCGCGACGGTCGCGGCGCTGCCTGACTGTTCCGGCCGGTGCTCGCTGAGATAGGCGCGCACCTTGTCGAGCGTGCCGGTCGTGATCCTGGCGCCGTCGCGCAGGCGCGACACCAGCTTGCCGTCGTTGACGACGAGCCTGCCGAAGGTCGATTCCGCCGTTCTGGTCGCGCGGCAGTAATCCCGGATCTCGCCCAGGATCTGCTCCGCCGTGGCGGCTCCCCTGCCCGCGTGTTCCTCCATCCGCATGGCTCGTCTCTCCCGCGGTTGCCCTTGCCTCTAATCAAGGAACGCCGGGGGATTTCGTCAACCACAAACCGAGTGGGCAGGATTTGTGGGCACATGCCCACAGGGATCAGCGGGCGCGACGCGAGAAGAACGAGATCAGGACCGGAAGCGTCACCAGGATCACCACCGGCGCCAGCATCATGCCGGTGACGACGACGACCGCGAGCGGCTTTTGCACCTGCGAGCCGATGCCCTCGGACAGCGCGGCAGGCAGCAGCCCGACGCCGGCGACCACGCAGGTCATCAGCACCGGGCGGAGCTGCAACTCGCCGGTGCGCACCACCGCCGTCATGCGGTCAAGGCCTTCCTCGATCAGCTGGTTGAACTGCGAGATGATGATGATGCCATCCATCACGGCGATGCCGAATAGCGCGATGAAGCCGATCGCCGCGGAGACGCTGAACGCCGTGCCGGAGATCAAGAGACCCAGCACGCCGCCGAATATCGCCATCGGGATCACGCTCATGGCGAGCAGCGTGTCGGTCATCGAGCCGAAATTGAACCAGAGCAGGATGCCGATCAGCGCCAGCGAAATCGGCACCACGATCGACAGCCGCCGGATCGCATCCTGGAGGTTGCCGTACTCGCCGACCCACTCCATGTGCGAGCCCGGCGGCAACTGCACCTGCTCGGCGATCTTCTGCTGCGCCTCGCGGATCGCGCTGCCGAGGTCGCGCTCGCGCACCGAGAACTTGATCGGCAAATAGCGCTCCTGCTGCTCGCGATAGATATAGGCCGCGCCCGAGACGAGGCTGATCGTGGCGACCTCGCTCAGGGGAATCTGCGTGACAGTGCCGTTCGGTCCGGGCGCGCCGATGCGCAGATTCTGGATCGCCTCGGCGCTTTTGCGGTATTCCGGCGCCAGGCGAACGATGATCGGAAAATGGCGGTCCGAGCCCGGCTCGTACAGGTCGCCCGCAGTGTCGCCGCCGATCGCGACCTTGATGGTGGCATTGATGTCGCCGGGCGCCAAGCCGTAACGCGCGGCCTTGGCGCGATCGATATCGATCTGGATCGTCGGCTGTCCGAGCGAGGTGAACACCGCAAGGTCGGTGACGCCCTGCACCGTCGACAGCACCGACTTGATCTTGTTGGCAGTGTCAGTCAGCGCCTTGAGGTCGCTACCGAATAGCTTGATAGAATTCTCGCCCTTCACGCCCGAGACGGCTTCGGAGACGTTGTCCTGGAGATATTGCGAGAAGTTGAACTCGACGCCCGGGAAGTGGTCGTCGAGCTGCTTGAGGAGCTGCGCGGTCAGCTCTTCCTTGTCGTGAGTGCCCGGCCACTCGCTCGCGGGCTTGAGCGGTGCGAAAAACTCGGCGTTGAAGAAGCCGGCCGCGTCGGTGCCGTCGTCGGGACGGCCGTGCTGCGACACCACGGACTCGACCTCCGGACGGGCGCGGATCAGCTTGCGCATCTCGTTGACGTAGGTATTGCCCTCCTGGAGCGAGATGGTCGGCGGCAGCGTCGCGCGGATCCAGAGATTGCCCTCTTCCAGCTTAGGCAGGAATTCGAGACCGAGCAGCCGCCCGAGCGCGAGCGTCATGACGACGAGGCCGATGGCGCCGCCCAGCACGATATTGCGGTTGCTGACCGCCCAATGCAGCACCGGCGTGTAGATCCGGTGCAGGAGCAGCATGACTCTGGTCTCGGTTTCCTCGACATGCGCGGGAAGGATGATCGCGGAGAGCGCGGGAGTAACGGTAAAGGTCGCAAGCAGGCCGCCGGCGAGCGCATAGGCATAGGTGCGCGCCATCGGGCCGAAAATGTTGCCCTCGACGCCGGAGAGCGTGAACAGCGGCAGGAAGGCCGCGATGATGATCGCGGCGGCAAAGAAGATCGAGCGCGACACGTCGGCGGCGGCCGACAGGATGGCATGGCTCTTCATGCCAAACAGCGTCTCGGGCGAGGCATGTTCGAGTTCGGAAAGCGGCGTGGTCTGGGTCAGGCGGCGGAAGATCGCCTCCACCATGATGACGGTCGCGTCCACGATCAGGCCGAAATCGATCGCGCCGACCGATAGCAGGTTGGCCGACTCTCCGCGCAGCACCAGGATGATCACGGCGAAGAACAGCGCGAACGGAATGGTGGCGCCGACGATCAATGCGCTGCGCAAATCCCCCAGGAAGATCCACTGCAACAGCACGATCAGCAAAATGCCGACCACCATGTTGTGCAGCACGGTGTGAGTGGTGAGGTCGATCAGGTCCTTGCGGTCGTAGATGCGCTCGATGCGCACCCCGGGCGGCAGGATGGTTGAATTGTTGATCTGGGCAACGAGCTGCTCGACGCGCTTGATGGTCGGCGTGCTCTGCTCGCCGCGGCGCATCAGCACGATGCCCTGCACGATGTCGTCGCTATCGTCGAGGCCGGCGATGCCGAGCCGCGGCTTCTCGCCGACGGTGACGGTCGCGACGTCCTTGACCAGCACCGGGTTGCCGCCGGTCTGCGCCACCATGGTGTTGGCGAGGTCATCGATCGAGCGGATCAGGCCGACGCCGCGCACCACGGCGGATTGCGAGCCTATGTTGACGGTGTTGCCGCCGACATTGACGTTGGAATTGCTCACTGCCTGGAGCAGCTGCGGCAGCGTCAGGCCATTGGCCATCAGCTTGTTGAAGTCGACCTGGAGCTCGTAGGTCTTGGTCTTGCCACCCCACCCGGTGACGTCGATCACGCCGGGCACGGCGCGGAAGCGGCGCTGGAGGATCCAGTCCTGGATCGTCTTCAGGTCGAGCACGCTGTAGTTCGGCGGGCCGACCAGGCGGTAGCGGAAGATCTCGCCGATCGGGCTCAGCGGCGAGATCTGCGGCTGCACGTTGCCGGGGAGCGGCGCGAGCTGCGCCAGGCGGTTCAAGACCTGCTGGAGCGCCTCGTCATAGGTGTAGGCAAAGGAAAACTGGAGTTTGACGTCGGACAGTCCGTAGAGCGAGATGGTGCGGATGGTCGTCAGGTTCTTCAGGCCCGCGACCTGGGTCTCGATCGGGATCGTGATGTAGCGCTCGATCTCCTCGGCCGACAGGCCCGGGCTCTGCGTCACGATGTCGACCATCGGCGGCGTCGGATCGGGATAGGCCTCAATATTGAGCTGGTTGAACGCGATCAGGCCGCCGATCAGCACGGCGACGAACATGCCGACCATCAGGTAGCGGCGATTGACGGCAAGGGCGACGAGACGATCCATTACAGGTCAGTTTTTCGCTGTGCGCTAGCGGCAGTTTTGACGGCGCATGATCATGCGCTAGCTGCCAGAGGCCGCGCGATCGATGAACAGGCTGCCCTTGGTTACAATCTGTTCGCCCGGTTTCAGATTGCTTGTGACTTCGACGAGATCGCCGTTGACGAGGCCGATCTTGATCTGGCGCAACTCGACCGACTTGTCCTCGCGCGCGACCCAGATGCGGACCTGGTCACCTTCATAAATCAGTGCCTGCTTCGGCACGGCTGGCGCCCCGCGACCGCCAGCCGAATAGATCGTCACGTTGGCGAACATCTCCGGCTTGAGCAGGCCTTCCTTGTTGTCGATGGTGGCGCGGACCAGAAGGCGGCGGGTGTTGGGGTCGATCGCAGCGGCGACGTAATTGATCTTGGCGGTGAAGGGACGGCCCGGCAGCGCCATCACGTTCACGGTAATGTCCTGGTCGACGCAGACGGAGGCGGCATCGCTCTCGCGCACGAAGGCCGTGAGCCAGACGGTCGAGAGATCGCCGATCACGAACACCGGATCACTGGCGCCCGCGCTGACATACTGGCCGGGGCCGATCTTGCGCTGCACGACCGTGCCCGAGATCGGCGCGTAGATCGTGATCTCCGGATTGATGCTGCCCTTGTCCTGGAAGGCCTTGATCGATTCGTCGGTGAAACCGAGGATGTGCAGCTTGTTGCGCGCGGCTTCCAGCGCGGTCACCGACGAGCGCATGTCGTTCTGCGCCTGCACTTGCGTCGCTTCCGCCTGCTGATAGTCCTTCAGCGGAACGGCGTGGCCCTCATAGAGATCCTTGGCGCGCTTGAACTGGATGTCAGCGAGCTCGAGCGCCGATTTTGCCTTGTTCTGCGAGGTGATCGCCGTGATGAAATCGTTCTGGGCCTGCACGGTGTCGGCGGCCTCGATCATAAACAGCGGTTGGCCCTGCTTGACGCTCTCGCCGGGCTTCACGAGCAGCTTGGTCACCCGCCCGGCATAGGGCGAGAACACCGGCGTCGAGCGGTCCTCGTCGACCGCGACCTTGCCCTCGGTGACATATTCGGCGCGGAAGGTCTTTTGCTTCACGGGCTCGATCGACAGCGTCGCCCATTCGGACGGCGTCGGCGTGAAGTTCTGCGCGTTCTTGCGCGATTGGCTGGAGACTTCCGAATGGTTCTTTTCCTTGCCCCCGGCATAGAGGTAGGCATAGGCGCCGCCGGCGAGCGTCAGTAAAACTACGGACGCAATCAGCCGTTGCTTGGTAAATACCTGCAATTGCTTGGTATTTTTGACTAACATGGGGCCTGGTCATTCTCGCGATGATTTCAGCAAAATGACTGCCTCATCGATCGCGCTAATAGTGCCGAATTGAGATTTCAGACAACCTAAAAAACGCGGGTCGCCTTTCGGTTTGCGTTAAAATTTTGCGACGTCAGTTCTGTGTCAGCTTCGTGTCAGCCACGGCTCGGCCATTCCGGCGTATGGCTGCCGAGCGGCATTGCCGGACGCAGCCAATCGGCCGGGGTTTTCGACAGCATCGCCGAATGGCTGACCGCTTTCAACGTTCCGAAACCGGATGGCATGGCCTTTATGAACGCAGGATGTACAGCCGCCCCCGGAAGATCCGGGGTCTTCAAACCGTCCGCGAGCCGACCGAGATTCCACAACCAGCGCCCGGTTTGCGCCAGCGATACGCGCACGTGCCAGCTACCACCCTCGCAGGCCTGACGTGCCTTCGCCATCATCGCGCCGAAGGCCATCAGATAGCCGGTGGCGTGGTCGAGCATCTGCGCCGGTAATTCCTTCGGTCCGTCGATGCCGGCGGCCTGCCCCTCCGCGTGGTTGAAGCCGGTCGCGGTCTGCACCAGCGAGTCGAAGCCGCGCCGCTCCGCCCAGGGACCAGCATGACCATAGGCCGAGAGCGTCACATAGACGATGCCGGGATTGATGCGCGCGGCATCTTCCGGCGCGAAGCCGAGCGCGGCGAGTGAGCGCGGGCGATAGCCTTGCGAAAAGATGTCGGCCTCGGCAAGCAGCGCGCGGAGCTTCGTGCGGCCCGCATCGCTTTTCAACTCGATGAAGGTCGTGAGCTTGCCGCGCCCGGTGTCGATGGTGAGCCATGGAATGCCAGGCAGCTCGGGGCCGGACACCAGCAGCACATCGGCGCCGTGGACGGCGAGCGTACGGCCCGCAACGGGCCCGGCGATGACGCGGGACAGATCGAGCACGCGCAGGCCCGCGAGCGGGCGGTCGCCTTTCGGCCGAAGCTTGGGCCACGGCTTTGGCGGCGCTTCGCCGATCTTCTCGATCGAGACGAGCGGCAGCTCGGCCAGTGCTCGCGCGTGCGGCAGTGCAGACCATTCGTCATATGAACGCATCAGCGCAACGACGCCGCCCGCAGCATAGGCCGCGGTCTCAAAATCCTCGCCCTTCCATTGCATCAGCGCGGCCTGCACCTTGTCGCGCTCTGCCTCGCAGCCGAGCACCTTGCAGACGGCGTCGCGATGGTGCGGGAAGTTGGTGTGACAGCGGACGAAGCGGCCGTCGCCGGTCTTGTAGATTCCTGCGATCGCGTCCCAGGCCGGTGGCGGCGGCTTGTCGTCGACACGCAAATAACGTTCGGAGCGGCATTCGACGACGGCATGGCGCATGTCCACCGCGACGTCCTGCGCCTCGCCCGTGCGCTGCCTCCAGATTTCGGCGGCTGCAAGGCCCGCCGCGGCGATGCTGACCTGGCCTGCCGCCGCGACGCGGAATGAGGACGGGATTTGCGGCTCCTCGCCGCTCAGCCGCACGCGCGCGAGCGCAGCGGCGTCGCCGCCCGCGGAGGTCCAGATGTCCCTGAGAATGTCGGCAGGGCTTTGCATGGCGATTGCTCTCCCGATAATTTCGGCAGCATCGCATGAGCACGGAAAGGACTGCAATGGCTGCCATCGATCCCCTCACCGCGGGTGCCGTACTGCTCGCGACCGCCGCCACCGACGCGGTCTACGTCATGTTTACCTCTGCGGTCGTGGCGCGCAAGCGCGTGCCGGCGGCGACCTGGAGCGCGATCTGGTACCTGCTCTCCTCCTACGCCGTGATCAGCTACACCGAAAACGCGACTTACGTCGCCTTCGCCGCCATCGGCTCATGGATCGGCGCCTACGCATCGCTCACCTTCCTGCACCGCCCGCCCGGCGGCCCGCCGGTGGGCGCGTCGCCGGAGTGAGAGGTGAAGCTGTGCTCCGGCCGTCTTGCGCGCTGTCATCATCCGCGAAAGCGGATGATCCAGTATTCCAGAGACGCCGGTAATAGAACTGCGAAGTCGCGGCGCACCGGATACCTCGCTTTCGCGGGTTACGACGTCGAGAACCAATTCAACATTGTCGCGTGAACGACTAGAGTCCATGCGACCAACAAAAAGGAGCCAACAATGGATCTCGGTCTCAAAGGAAAAAGCGCCGTCGTGCTGGGCGGCACGCGCGGCATCGGGCGGGCGATTGCGACGACGCTGGCCGGTGAAGGCGCCAACGTCGCGGTGTGCGCGCGCAACGCCGAGCAGGTCGCGGCCACCGTGGCCGAATTGAAAGCGACCGGCGTACGCGCGACAGGCAGCGCGGTCGATGTGACCGATGGAGCGGTCCTGAAATCCTGGATCGACGGCGTCGCCAGGGAACTCGGCGGCATCGACATGCTGTTCTCCAACGCCGGCGCCATGGCGCAAGGCAACGACATCGCCTCATGGGAGCAGAATTTCCGGCTCGACGTGCTTGGCGCCGTGCATGCGTTCGATGCCGCGCGACCGTTCCTCGAAGCGAGCAGCGAAAAAAGCGGCGATGCGGCCTTTGTCATCATCTCGTCGGTGTCGGCGGCGCAGGCCAACCAGGCGAGCTCCTACGGCCCGATCAAGGCGGCACTGATCCACATGGCCAAGGG
This sequence comes from Bradyrhizobium sp. UFLA05-89, assembly GCF_059803475.1. Taxonomy (NCBI): domain Bacteria; kingdom Pseudomonadati; phylum Pseudomonadota; class Alphaproteobacteria; order Hyphomicrobiales; family Nitrobacteraceae; genus Bradyrhizobium; species Bradyrhizobium sp. UFLA05-89. The sequence continues at coordinate 12,982 of NZ_JBANBA010000164.1, forward strand.
ATTGGCGCGGCAACACGCCAAGAAGAAGATCCGCGTCAACGTGGTGTCGCCCGGCACCGTTTATTTCAAGGGCGGCGTCTGGAACATGGCCGAACAGAATATGCCCAAACTCTTCGAGGATACGCTCGCCCGCAATCCGACGGGACGCATGGCCACGCCGCAGGAAATCGCGAACGCCGCGGTTTTTCTGGCAAGCCCGGTGTCGTCGTTCACGACGGGCTCAAATCTCGTCGTGGACGGCGGAATCTCGAACCGGGTGAATTTCTGAGGGACACTGTCATCGCCCGGCTTGACCGGGCGATCCAGATGCTATGGGGTAAGCGGCGACTGGGGTAAGCGGCGGTGAGGGTGTGGACACCCCTCGAACGCCG
>NZ_JBANBA010000165.1:0-13248 GCF_059803475.1 Bradyrhizobium sp. UFLA05-89
GTTTGAAAAGTTCTTTTCGAATTATTGTAGGCGTTCGAGCACGCGTGCGACCTGCGTTTCGGTCCATGCGCTCTTGCTGCGCGCCGGTCGCAATGCGTTTTTCGGTAAGGCCAGTTGCAATGGCCTTCAGACTCGTTGCGCCCCGCCTGTAGCTCCGCAGTGACTGGCGCGATATCTGCTGCCCTTGCCGCCGCACGTTCACTTAGCGCTTCGATAGCGAGCTTGCGGGCCTTTGCGGTTGGCCTCACGCCGCGATCTCCACCGCCCGGATCGGGGCCGCGCGCTACCCGGATCGGGGGATGTCCTCATTGGACACCTCATCGCCGGTTTCTGCGTCGACCTTCAGGTATTTGATGCGGTGCCCTGTCTGCCGGTTGACTTGGTTGAACGAGATCTTCTCGCTTTCGGAAGTCGCGGGATAGAGCGCGACCGGACAGGTGACGAGGGACAGACGCAAGAAGCCTTTCCAATTGGCTCGAGCGGCCTTACGCGGAACTCCGGGTTGCTGCGGCTGGGATTCAAGACGAATAGGAAAGACTCGTTCCGACATGCAGCCGGTTCGCCTACCGAAATAAAGTTGAGTGGGTAGCTAGATCATACCGATCGGCCCAAGACGCCCACCTGTGAGAGCCTCGAGGTTTATGCGCAACCTAGAAGGAGGTCCCAATCGAGTGGTGCGCTATAGAGAGCCAGCTTGCCGCGGCTCCATTCAAACGGGCTGTAGCCGTCGCCGTGACGTGCCCGTGGCCCAAACTGTGCCCGCCCTTTAGTCGCCGTTGATGCCAGCGTCGGCAGCAAACGGAGATCCTGCTGACATCGCCGCGGCAACACCGGGCTCGGCGTGGCAAGGGCGATACATGGCTTGTAGCTGTTTGCCGCGCAGGAAGATCATTCTGCGGGTAAGACCGCCGCGATTTGCAATCCATCGCCGTACTTGGGACGGATACCCCGAATAGAGTATCTGGGTTGCTTCAGGATTAGTGACAATTCGGCCATCGCCCGCGAAATCAAAGGCGGCGTGAAACCCAAGCGTCGCGTTTGAGGTGACACAAATCTTATCCTGAGGGATTGCCGAGAGGAGGATGGTGCAGGCCGAAGCGCAAAGGCCATCAATCATCACCGTTTGGCCTGAAGCGCGGAGTGTGCTGTACCTGTCGACGTACGTCCCGATCCGCCCACCTGGGTCGTCCGCAATCCGAACCGCTGCATGGCCTGCCCCTACGCCTGCGAGCAAAAGCGCTGCCGTGAGCAGCGCAGACAGCGTCGGATTGGTCATACCTCACTCCTGCTAGCGGCAATATTTTCTCCTGCTAGCGGCAATACTTGCCCTGAGCGCTCCAGTGCGTATGTGCGCTCGGACACAGTTCATCCGGCTGAAGGCGCGCGCCATGAACGTACGTCCCGATCTGCCCACTTGAGTCGTCCGAGCAGATGAGGGGGAACTTAGGATCGATTTAATTATCGTTGTCGCTGGCTCGACCTGGGCCGAAAATAGATGGCGAGAGGGGAAGACCAGACGATCCTCTCTTCAGGCCACGTCGCGATGCGCCTGATTTCGGGGGGTCAAAACCACGAAACGAATTTGATGGCTAGGCGATGACTTGCAGTCCAACCGCCTGCGGTTTGCCGGTGCTACATGTTCGCAACCGCGACCCCAGAAAATCACTTCAGCGAAATGCGGGCATGTTTGTGCTTGGCGTGCTCGTCTACTGCGCAGATTTCCGGTGCAGCCAGCGTGCGATGACGAGCTTAGTAGTCGGCAAACGCCTAACCGTCAAAAACCAAACGCACTCGACCCGAGGTGATCGGGTAGGGCAACAGTAGCAAATGAAGCGCGATATTCTTTTACCGAATTTCGCCACTGCTAGTCTTATCGCGTCTGCCGCTGCTGGCTCGAAACTCTGGCTCTTAGCTGAGGCCCGCAGAAATCTATATGCGTTGAACCAACAGCGTCGTCCGAGATATCTCCAAAAGACACACGCCAAATGGTGTTCGGATAGCTGCCGGCGCATACCAAATGTGTCACATCAGATGCGTAACCGGCACAGCGTTTTAGGCACTGTTTCGCAAGCGCAGTTTGTCGATCATAGCAGTTCAGGCCAGTTCTTTTGTCTTCGTCGCGACCTGCATCATCCTCGACAAAGCACTCGCGCGACTGCGCATCTCGGGCTAACGAATCCACGCACTTAGCGGTCGTCTCGTCGATTTGTGCTTTGGTCGGATTCGTCAATGGGCACTGCGCCGGAATCTGAGATGGCACCACGTAAGCGCGCGCTGGCCGGCGAACGAGCACCGCGGTTCGGTGCTTGCGCGTAGGGCCCACGGACTCGCCGTACGTTCGAGAATCCTCGGGACAGGCGATAGGTATGCAACTGGTCCACAGCGGGCCTGTGGCCACGCACCGATTGCCGTCTCGCGCACAGCCGGTGGGGCAACAAGTTTGCGCGAACGCAGGCGTTATCAGCGCATATGCCAATATCAGGGTCGGCTTGAGATATCGCATGTTCCCGCACTAGCAACTGAGCCGGCGCTCGATCTTCTTTCGGCTCGCGCCAACCTTTGTGACCGTCTTCTTCACCTTTACCCTGCGGCTCCTTCTCGGCAACTAAGTGCCGCTTCATAGCGTCTCATGTAAGCTGAAGATCAGCAGCGACGCTTTCAGGAAGGAGCTGTAGGGATCATATCGGCCGGCGCTACTCGATTGAGAGTCCCCGATTTTTTCTTTTCATTCCAAAAAAAAGCCCTCGTCTCAGACGCCAGCTTGAGTAATTAGTGGCACCGGTGCTTTTTATGGATTTTGATTGCGCGCGTATGGCAGCAGGTGGGCTCGGTGCTTGGGAACATCGCTGTGGCCCCAGGAAAACTCCAAGTGACCTGCGACGTTGAGTGTGATCGTGAAAATTACGCAAAGTGTCGTACGAACGATGCGAGTTTTGATGGTCTTGTCGTCCGACTTCACCGGATCGCTCCTTAGTTGCGGAGCGACGCCACATGTTGGTGGCGTTCCAATGATTTTTCATTTGGTTGCCTCTCCTCGACGCGCGGTACCCCGCGTCAAAACATTAACTTTTTGGAAGAAAGGGCCCTGCCTTTCGGCCAGGGCAGGGAAAGACTGCTGAGCGCTATCTTTCCGGCCAAAACAAAGGCGGGTGCTGACAAAGCGCTGACGCACGAGCTTCCGGACGCTCTAGCCCAGCGCGTGTTCCTAACCTAATTCCGAAGGCTAACTTGTCAAGTTTCACTGTGTTAATGGGTCGCGCCACCTAACTAACGCGCACACCCCCCGAGAAGAAATCCTACACCCTCCGCCGTTCCGGGCTACCAAACGCCGCCGCGTAAAAAAACGGTCTCGGCCTTTGGGGTGAGCCGAGACCGTGGGAGGTATAACCACTCTGCCGGGGATCATGTCCGGCATGGCCGATCCTGCCGAGCCTCTGCCCCGGCGCGTTCACTTAAGTGAATGACAATCCGTGCGCGCGATTCAGGCGAATGAGGGCCGCATGATCCATCTTATCCTGAGTTGCATCTGCCCCGCCCACCAATCCAAGTGGTCCCGTGCCCGCGAGCAGGAACAAGCGCAATCGGTGGCGATTGTGCTCTGCAAAGGAGGAGCGCTGTGCCCATGCCCCACACGCCCCTGCCGCCCCAACTAACGGGCACAACAGTCGGGAATGAGCAGTTCAGGCGAGAGCTACGCGCGCTGGTCCACAGACACATCACGCCGTCAAGCAGCTTTATCGACTACTACTGCATGGCCGAGGATTTGGCGAAGAGGTGGAGCGTCTGGGACTAGAGATCAAGAAATTCTCGGACGAGGATGTTCTCACTTCAGCGCGAATGCTCCGGCATTGACGACCCACCTCACGCGCGCGACGCTCATCGCGCTAGGCGGCCATGCGGTCAGCGCCACACACTTCCTGACGGCACCGTCAGAAAGTTGACCCAGACTTCTAACGCGCGCACGGCTGCGAGAAATTCCTACACCCCTGTGCCGGGCGCTGCCTGGCCGTGGAGTCCCGACCCGCCGCGCCCGGCGACCGCGCGGTGTGCTGCAGCCGCGCTACTGATAACGCCTGCGCGGGCTGGTGGGTTTCTCGAAGACCGCCTCCGTTATAGGTGCCGGCCGCCGCATGGGGTGGACGAGACCAGGTGCGTAGGACTGCGGCAAATTCCGCGTGGGATGCGCGAAGTTGGGCAGCGCCAGAAGAAAAACCAGCGACAATCAATGCCGCCGAGGATGCGAGGGCGCGAAATCGCGCAGCATCAAATCCAGGTCCAGACTGCTTGCGAATGCGGCGTGTGCGTGCATGTATGTCGGCCGCCCCGGCTCGCGCGTCTGGCTGATTTTAAAAATTCCGCCCCGGGCCGACGTGATCGAGGGCGCGGCCCCGGGAACTAGCTGGGCACAAGCTCCCCGTCGTCTGCTGGGGCCGCGCTGCGGGCGGTGTGTCTCGCCCGCTGACCACGTAACGCGGGCCGCGCCGCTCTGGTTTCAGTCAGGTGCGCGGCATCATATTGCGGCCTTATACCGAAAACCCACCCGAAAATGCCGACTGATGCTCACGGATATCGTTCACGAATGTGCTCGGCGAAAGTCTGGCTTCGGGTATGATGCGGCGTCAAGTTTGGAGGCTGCAGTCATGGCAAAGCGAGTTGGCGTTTATCTCCGGGTCAGCACCGATGGCCAGACCACCGAGAACCAGCGCCGCGAGCTGAGGCGGTTGCCTGCCCGCTCAGGCTGGGAGATCGTCGATATCTATGAGGATGCCGGCATCTCTGGTCGTAATGGTCGGGAGAAACGCCCTGGCTTTGACAGGCTGCTCAAGGACGCCACATCGCGGCGTATCAACATGATCGCCGCCTGGTCCGTCGATCGGCTCGGCCGCAGTCTGCAGCACTTGGTCGGCTTCCTGAACGAATTACAGGCTCTCCACTGCAATCTATATCTGCATCAGCAGGCTATCGACACGACCACACCATCCGGTCGCCCACGTTCCAGAGGTGCGGCGTCTTCGCTGAGTTCGAGCGATCATGATCGTCGAGCGCGTCAATGCCGGGCTTACGAGGGCCAAGGCCGGCGGCATCAAGCTGGGCCGCGGCCACAAGAAGCCCGACAGCAAAGGCAAGGTCGAGCGGAGCGAGGACGAGAAGCGCTGGGGCATGAGCAGGCCCGAGCTGGAAAAGCGCATCCTGCGCCTCCACAAGGACGGCACGGGCATCCTGAAGATCGGTCGGGAGCTCGGCGTCGGCACGTCAGTCGTGCAGCGGGTGGTGAAGGAGCAGCCGCGCCCTTTCGAGGCAAGCGCCGCCTGAAGCGCGCCAAGTAGAGAGCACGCGACATCGAACCCCGCCCTCTGACGCGCGCGGCTTTGCTTTGATACATTGCGCGTCGGCCATCGAGCGCGAGAAATAGCCATGAAATCAGTCGGGAAACGATCCATCATCGTCGGCGGCCACAAGACCAGCGTCAGCCTGGAAGAGGCCTTCTGGAATGGCATGAAGGAGATCTCCAGCCGGCGCAGCATGACGCTGTCGGATCCGGTGGGTGAGATCGACCGTAACCGCCAGCACAATAACCTGTCGTCCGCGATACGCCTGTTCGTTCTCGACTACTTCAAGAACCGCGCCGAGCACAGCTAGTTCAATCATCGAAAAAGCGGTGGTGGTGCCGTTCGGCTTTACGAATGTGGCTGCGGCGAGCGGATTTGGGACGACTAACCGCCCAGCATCATGATAGCGGCGGTGAGACCCCGCCAGCGACAGCCAAGCCGATGAAAATGCGCTCGAAAAGATCCATCCGCGCGATCTCCACGGTTGGTCGCGATTTGCTGGGCGAGTATGATCATTTCCCAAATCGCCCCGGATGAGCTTTTTTGACTGGCTCCATTCGCTACAACATCTCGCCTGGCCGCCAAGATCGAGCATGTCGACCGGAGCCGCGGTGCTGATCGCGGTCCAGACGCAGGTGATCGCCCGCGAGGAGCGCTATCTCAAGGCGAAGTTCGGCGACGACTACCGCCGCTACAAGGCCGAGGTTCGCCGCTGGCTCTGACTATTCCGCAGCTGCCGCCTGCGGGGCCTTCTGATCGACAGGCGGGCAGGTGTCGTTGTTCGCAACTACAGGAGCATTCGCAATGCAGTTGACCGTCAACAGTAAGCGCTACGATCTGGACGTCGAACCGGAAATGCCGCTCCTTTGGGTGCTTCGAGACGAGCTGGGTATCTCGGGACCGAAGTATGGTTGCGGTGCGGGCCTTTGCGGTGCGTGCACCGTTCATATCGACGGTGCCGCGGTTCGCTCCTGCTCGATCAACGCTGGCGAGGTCCGCGGCAACATCATGACAATCGAGGGCCTGGGGACTCCGGCAAACCTGCATGTGGTTCAGCAGGCCTGGATCGAGCACCAGGTCGCGCAGTGCGGTTATTGTCAGTCCGGTCAAATGATGACTGCAGCGGCCCTGCTGTCCAAAACCCCCGATCCCTCGGACTCCGAAATCGCCGAAGCCATGGACGGAAATCTTTGTCGATGCGGGACTTACACGCGCATCCACAGCGCCGTCAAAACTGCCGCCCAGATGATGAAGGGAAATAACGTGGCTCGGCTCAAGACGATTGCAAGACGCACGTTCCTGATCGGCTCCGCTGCGATCGCCGGTGGCGTCGCCTTCGGCTATTACCGATTGCGCCAGGATCCTCCGAATCCGCTGCTCAAGGGTCTCAAGGCTGGGGAAGCCGCGATCACGCCCTACGTCCGCGTCGACGCAAAGGGCGTTACGCTCATCACTCCGCGCGCCGACAAGGGCCAAGGCGCGTATTCCATCCAGGCTCATCTGATTGCCGAAGAGCTTGACGTGGATCCGCACAAGGTTCGCATCGATCCTGGTCCACCAAGTCCGGCCTACTTCAACAGCCGGGTGATGGACGACAGCCTGCCGTTCTCTACGATCGACGATGGCATGATGGCGCGTGGGGCGCGGGGAGGGGCGAAGTGTTGAGCCGCGTTCTCGGTATGCAGATCACGGGGGGCTCGTCCACTGTACCCGACGGCTATCAAAAACTCCGCATGGCGGGCGCGGTCGCGCGCGAGACGTTGAAGGAGGCGGCGGCCAGAAGGTCGGGGGTGTCACGATCGCAATTGAAGACCAAGGACGGTCAGGTCATCTTGCCCGATGGCAAATCCCTCACATACGCGGAACTGGCCGCTGAGGCAGCGCAGCTTGCACCGGTGACCGATGTCACGCTCAGGCCGGAACAGGAGTGGCGCTACATCGGCAAGAAGATGCGCCGGATCGATATCGTCGCCAAGTCTACCGGTACGCAACAATACGGGATTGATATTCGTCCGGACCGGGTCGTGTACGCGACCGTCCGCGCCAACCCCGGTATGGGAGGCACGATCAAACGATACGATGCGCCAGCGCGGAGAAGATGAGAGGCGTCAAAAAAATCGTCCCCATCAAAGACGGCGTGGGCGTGATCGCTAACACCTGGAGAGCCTTTCAAGCTGCAGCCGCTATCAAGATCGAATGGAACGATCCTCCTTATCCGGCCGACTCGGCTGGAATGTGGAAGGTGCTGGAGAATTCATTCTCCAAAGACCAGCAGAACAGCCGGCTTCGCAATGACGGAGACGTCGACAAGGCGTTGGCCGGCTCGTCTAAGCCGATTGAGGCGGAGTATCGGACTCCATATCTGACCCACGCGCCGCTCGAGCCCATGAATGCGGTTGTGCTCTATACGAAGGAACGGCTCGACATCTGGACGGGAACGCAGATCCCGGTCTTCCTCCGTGGGCATGCGGCAAAGCTGACGAAACTGCCGGAAGAGAAGATCTACGTGCACGCTCAGCCGATCGGCGGCAGCTTCGGGGCACGACTCGACGACACCTATGCGTTGCAGGCGATCGAACTCGCGATGGCCATCGAAGATGTTCCAGTCAAGATGACCTGGAGCCGTGAAGAGAACATGGCGCACGACTATCCGCGTCCGATCCAGCTCTCGCGCGCCACGGGAACGGTTCGCGATGGCATGGTCGAGAGCATGAGCATCGATGTGGCCGGACAATCGATGGGAGCGTCCTGGTTCAACCGACTGCAGGCGCCCGTGCCTCCCGGCCCCGATGTATGGTCTCAACGATGCTAGAGTAGAATTGCGCTGATCCTCTTGGGATCCGACGTGAACGGACGGTGCGCTTACGGACTGCCGCCCGTTGATTTGGAGATTGAAATACTGAAATTGGAATACTTGAGCCCTTGTGTCCCGCCCTCGGACACATTCCAAAGTACGTTGGGCATGGTTGCTTTGACACACTACCCTCCGTCCAATGAATTGGAGGCGGGTCTCTTTCTAGTCACAACTGTTGTCGTGCGGGTTCGCTGAGGGCCGGTAACGACGTTTCGACACGGAAAAATGTTAATGCGGTGTGAGCGGCTTCACATCTGGTCAGGCCGTGTGGCCGCAGTGTGACCGCATGTTCTGTTTTCAATTTAGCCTTTCGAGGGGTTAGATTGCCATGAGGCCGAACACGCCGTCCAAATATGCCCTGGCGCATTGTTCGATAGGATGGCGCCGTAGCACTCTCATTATTGCGACGCTCTTCACGGCGTGGATGGCTTTGTTCGCAAGCGAAGCTCGCGCGCAATGCACGGCGCGAGACGTCCTGTCGAACCGACTGAGGTCCGAGAAGACTCCATTAACGAGCACGCCAAGAAGTCCCATCAGATCTGCCGCCGAAGCTTCGATGTGGAAGACAATCAAAGTCGGTACCTTTGCAGATCCCTTGGCCCTCACTAACGCGTTGCATGCAGCCGGTTGTGGGATCGGAGACGCGGCCGAGGCGCACGGCCATGCCAAGAACAGGCTCATACACCGCAGCATGTGAAGCGTCGCCACGTGCCTTTGCGGTCTCGAAATGATAGATTCATTCTGAATAGCAATTGTTGTTCGAACGTGAGGTCCTTGGCTCCAGTCTCCCCAAGAATGTGATCGGTCAGGCCTGCGAGCCAGACATGGTCAAGTTTAAAGGGGCTCGGGGCGACACGATATCAGCCGGGCCGAAAGTCCAAAGGATGGGAGGACAAGCGATGAGGACAAAATACACGCGACGAACAATTCTTCGGAGCGCTGCGTCCGGCGGCGTTACCTTGGCGTTGGGCACCTCCGCTTCTCTCGCTCAGCCCGAGCCGCAGAGGCCAAACATCGTATTCATCGTCGCCGACGACATGGGTTACGCGGATATTTCATGCAACGGTCGACGCGACTTCATGACGCCGAACATCGATCGCATTGCCATGCAGGGTGCGCGTTTTTCCCAAGCGTACGCCAACTCGCCGGTTTGCACGGCATCGCGCGTTGCTATCATAACAGGCCGGTACCAAGCCAGATTGCCGGTTGGAATGGAAGAGCCGATTACGCGAGTCACAAAACCAGGCATTGGCGTGCCGCCAGAGCATCCGACTTTGCCGTCGCTTCTGAAGAAGGTCGGTTACGGCACGACGCTGGTCGGCAAGTGGCACCTCGGCAACCTGCCTGAATTTAGTCCTTTGAGGAGCGGCTATGACCATTTTTACGGCTATAGAAGCGGCGCGGTTGACTATTTCCTCCACGTCGACACGGAGGGTAAGCCGGATCTTTGGGACGAAGACCAACCAGTATCTCAAACCGGCTATATGACTACCCTTCTTGGCGATCGGGCGGTGAAGATCATTGAAGATTATGCACGTGCGGACCAGCGGTTTCTCCTTAGTCTTCATTTCAGCGCCCCCCACTGGCCTTGGGAAGGTCCGGAGGACCAAGCCGAGGCCGAGCGTCTTGGAGGACGCAATCTGTTCCACCTTGACGGCGGTTCGAGCGAGACGTATCGGCGGATGATACTTGCACTCGACGATCAGGTTGGACGCGTCTTGAAGGCGCTAGACGACCACGACCTGGCCAGCAACACGATCGTGATTTTTACCAGCGACAATGGCGGCGAACGCTTTTCCGACACTTGGCCCTTCAGTGGGCGTAAGACGGAGCTTTTGGAGGGTGGTCTGCGCATTCCTGCCCTCGTCTCCTGGCCCGCGCGCATCCCCGCGGGCCTCGTTAGCCAGCAGGTGACCGCGAATATGGACTGGCTTCCAACGCTGCTTGCCGCAGCCGGCGCGGCACAAGATCCGGCCTATCCATCGGACGGGATGAATCTGCTGCCACAGCTTTCGGAGGGCGCGCCTCCGGTGGAGCGGCGGTTGTTTTGGCGCTACAAGGCGCTCTGGCAGCGTGCCGCGCGCATCGGGGACTGGAAATATCTAAAGATTCTCGACAATACATTTCTGTTCAACGTTGCCGACGATCCGATGGAGCGCGCTAATCTGAAAGAGCGGCGCAAGGATATCTACGATCGTCTCGTCGCCGAATGGAACAAGTGGAATGCGACCATGCTGCCAGAAACCGCCACGAGTTTCACCTATAACAATACGGGCAAACAATGGGTCGATCGACCGGGCGCAAAACCAGTGACACTCGACCCGGATCCAGCGCTCGATTGAGCCCGCACCTTCGAATGAAGGCCGGCCTTCCAATCGCTCTAGCCGCTGATCGATTTTCACCGCGCAACAAGCCGAAGGTGATCGGTTGGCGGCCCTGTTCAGCCGCCTTAAGGTCGGCGAATCCAAAAACTGCTGCTGCGCTTGATGCCCTTGGGCCCGCCGCACGGCGGGACCTTGGAGCGAATCCAGGGCCTGTGCATTTGAGAAAGACGCAGCGAGTGTCCTGTTGTTCGAAAACGGCAGTGCAGATGGGCGAGCACCAATGACCGATCTGCTGCCCATAGCCGGACATGGTACGTTCAACCGTTGTTCGGCTCTGGGCCATCAGAAGGCCTCAGTCGATAATTTCGGCTCCCACAAGGAGAGACGGTGGGATCGTGATGCCAAGCGCTTTGGCCGTCCTCATATTGATGGTTAAGTCGAAATGCGTGGGACCTTGGAAGGGTAACTCGCCCGCGCGCGCGCCATTGAACAAGCGCTCTACATAGCTCGCTGCCTGCTGGCTAAGTTCTCTAAGACTTGGACCATAGCCAATCAGCAGACCTTGCTGTGCGCTCTCGCGAAAGCCTCCAATGGTCGGTAATCCGGCTCTCGCCGAAAGCGCGGCGAGTGCTTCGCTGTCGCGAAATAGCTCCGGGGTAGGCACGATCACGAGGGCTTCCACGCCATGCGCGCGCATCGTATCAAACGAGGCTGCGTACTCATTCGGGCTTTCGACCCAGATTTCGACCAACTCAAGTCCGATCTCGGCAGCGGCCTTGTGCAAGAGCGGTAACCCCCCTTCCACGAGCTTGCGATGGTTTGACATCACTGCAATGCGATGCACCGACGGCAGGGCCTCATGAAGCTGGGACAGACGCTTGATCTCGAGTTCCGAGGCGATAAGGCAAACACCCGTGATATTGCCGCCGGGGTGCGCCCAGCTCTCGGCCACGCCGGCGCCGACTGGGTCTTGACCCATTGGTGCGGCGACAATCGGAATTGTGCTCGTCGCTTCGCGAGCGGCATGGAGCGCCCAATCGGACGTGGCGACGATGACATCGGGCTTATCGCCAACCAGCGCCTGCGCGAGTGCCGGCATTTGCTCCTCCGTACCCAGACGAACATCAAGGACTAAGTTACGACCTTCGACGAAGCCGTGGGTCGCCAAGTAGGGCAGTATGATAGAACCGACAGCGCCACCGCCAGCGGACCCCGGGTGCGTGAGCACACCCAAGTGCCAAACCCGTTCTGTGGCTTCCGAATATCCCGGCGAAAGCAAGGCCAGCACCGCGCAAATGAGCACTGCCCGCCTCATGCGAAATCTCCCCTGTGGCTCTGCCGCAATGAACTCGCGTCGTCTCATGTCCCCCGCCCCTGCGCCAAGCCTAGCAATAACCGATCGCTAGTTTCAAACTAGCACATTGGAAACCGGCTGGATAACGAGGGACAGGGTCGGTTTTCGGAAGCGCTGGCCCCTCGCCGACGACGACCGCTCAGAGTCAAAATGCGAAGAATTCAGTGTGAGCAAATCTGGTCCGCTATATCCCAACCAGACCTCGACGAGGCGCGCGGTCATTCGGGTAATGGGGGACTCATGCATCGCAGCAAAAGGGACGCTATTCGATCACCCCGTCGGCACGGGCCAGCAGCGTCGCGGGAAGTCCGATGCCAAGCTCCTTCGCGGTCTTGAGGTTGATGAAACAATTCAAACTTTGTCGGCTGCTCGACCGGCAGGTCGGCTGGCGTGACACCCTTGAGGATTTTATCCACGTACTCGCCGCTTAACCGGAAGAAGTCGGTGATGTCGGCTCCATAGGACATCAGGCCACCCAATTGCACAAACTCCTTGCCCATTGCGATTAGCGGCAGCCGGAGCTTTGCGGCGAAGTCGACAATGCGTTTTCGCTCGGCGAAAAGCATCGGGCTGGGAAATACCATAAGGGCATCAGCTCTCTCATCGGCGATCGCGGAGAACGCCTTATCCAATTCGTCAGGATCCCGCGCACCAACAAAACGAACCTGCAAGTCTAAGGTCTGAGCTGCCCCTTCGGCCTCACTCATCATATCGTTCATCGTGCGCGTGCCATATGCACCGGGATGCCAGAGGGCCGCTACTATGATAACTGTGGCAAGCGCTTCCTTGAGCAGAGCCAAACGCTTAGGGACGAGCTGTGCAACAAGCCCATCACCAACGGGATCCATCACGGGAAAAACAATCGGGATTGTTGTGGTCGCTTGCTGTACGGCACGACCAGCTACCGAGTTTGAAGCCATGATGACGTCGAGATTGAGACTAACAAGTTCGTTGGCCAACGCCGGAAACCGCTCGATCTTCGAGTTCGCCGCTCTGACCTCCACAATTACGTTCTGACCCTCGATGTAGCCGTGTTCGCGTAAGCCTTGGTAAAAAGCGTTGAGAATTGTGCGCGTCTCGGGAGATTCAAGCGACGGCGTGACCAGGAAACCTATCCGCGCGACCTTCCTTGGCTGCTGTGCTTTCGCCGCAATCGAGCATGTCGCAGCGCCCGCAAATGCCGCGATGAAATCACGTCGGCGCATATCCCCGTCCTAGCTTAGACAATAGCGTGCGAAAATTTAGCATATTGGAACCAGTCAGTATGTGTTTTGGCGAAGCCGCAAGGCGTTATGCGTACACAGTCTAGCACTACTTTGGCAGATTGTCGGTTTTGCCGTGCTTTATAGGATTCCCGAATCAATTTTTCAATGATTCATGGGTGGT
>NZ_JBANBA010000166.1:0-12960 GCF_059803475.1 Bradyrhizobium sp. UFLA05-89
CGAAGAGCTGGCCTGCAATCGAACAAAGAGCTGACCAACCACCTTGACACACCAACTCCCCATGTGAGCAATCCAGACCGTCGCCGCGGGGGGATTCTGGATTGCTTCGCTGCGCTCGCAATGACGGTGTGGCGGCAGCTGGCGCGACGTCACCACTTTGGCGTCGTCATGACTACCGCCTCACTGCATTCCCGCCCACCATCACCTGCGCAAACCGTTGCGCACCGTCAGCCGACAAATCGGTCGTCACCGTTCGCGCATGGTCGAGGCCGACAACGGCGCCGAGCGGGGTCTCGGAGATCATGTTGTTGTTGACGAGCGCGGTGCCGGCGCCCGGCACCACGGACACGCCGACGCCGGCGAGGGCCTTGCGGATCACGTTGCCGGAGATCGCGACGTCGCGCAGATATTTGCCCCAGCCCGCGACTATGCCGTAGGACGGCGCGTTCTCGATCACGTTGCCAGTGACGGAGGTGTCAGCCTCGACATAGATGCCGATGCCGGCATCGTCATCGGGTGCGGTGCCGATGGGGCGCTTCGGGATCAGGTTGCGGACGATGTTGCCCTGGACCACCGCGATGCGGCCGCCTTCGTTGAAATTGCAGACGGAGACGCCGACGGCGGCGCCATCGACCGTGTTGTTGGCGATCACCGCAGCTTCGAACGAGAACTCCGAATAGAGCGCGACCTCGCGAACGTCACTGACGCTGTTGCCTGATATCTGGATGTTGGAGGCAGAGTTGCCGCGCACTGCCGAGTAGTCGCAATTTTTGATGCGATTGCCGCGCACGATGACGTTGCCGGCGCGGAAGGCGTTGATAGCGTTGCCGTATTGTCCGGAGCCGCCGGGGCCGGCCTTGATGTCCTCGATGCGGTTGTCGGCGACCAGCGTGCCGTCGTCACCAACGGCGGTGCGCAGGATCTCGATGCCATTGTCGCTGGTGCCGAGAATCGTGTTGCGCGAGACGATGAGTCCCTTGGCATCGAACGAGACCACAGCCGTCACGGCGATGTTAGTGAAGATATTGCCTGAGATGTCGCCGGCGATCTGCTCGAGCCAAATACCGCTGCCGCCGGAGCCCGTGATCTCGCAATCGAGAACGCGGACATCGCGTCCGCCGAGACAGTGGATGAGGCCGCGTCGCGTCGGCAGCGCAATGCCGCCACCGTCGAAGGTGATGCCGGCGAGGCCGATCGTGCCGGCGCCTTCGCCGAGGAGCATCGAAGGACCACCGGTGAAGATAAATTTCGTGGCACCGCGCACGCCGACGAGTTGCGAGCCGTTTTGCAGCCGCAGCAGCCCGGTGCGGTAGATGCCGGGCGGCAGCGCCAGCGGCGCCTGCGCGCGCGCGGCCTCGTCGATGGCGCGCTGGAGCGCGCGCGTCTGGTCCTCGCTGCTGCCGGGCCGCACGCCATACTGCGTGGCGTCGCGCCCCAGCACCGACGTCAGCGGCGCTGCCTGCGCGGCATCGACAGGCATGGCCAGCGCACCGGCAATGCCGGCGGTGGAGGCTCCAATGAGACGACGGCGATTGAGGTTCAAATTGAGAGGCATGACGCGTCCTCCGGCGGATGCGGAACGCATCCGCCGGCGTTAGGTAGCGCAGAAATGGGGCAGGGCGGTCAGGCGCCGGAGGATTGTTGCTGGTAGGGTTAAATGTTTACCGAGGCCGGGGTGCTGTAGGGTGGGCAAAGCGAAGCGCGCCCACCATTGTCACCGCGGATTAGGATAGATGGTGGGCACCGCGCTCGCGCGCCTTTGCCCACCCTACGCAGCTCTATCGCGGCGCGCCAACTTCACCATCTCCATCAGCATCGCTTCGCCGGCATCGACCAGCTCCTCGAGCGTGATGCGCGGCGCTCCCTTGCGCCGTGACGCGCCACTGCGCGCCAGCAGCGGGATGTGGATGAACGCTGCAAGTTTCGGCCCGCCGGCGTTCACGCTCTCGATCGCGCGCCAGCTCAGATAGTTGCAGAGATAGGCACCGGCATCGCGCGAGGCCCGCGCGTCGATTCCGGTCAGTCGCCCGGCCCGCAGGAGCCTTGCAGTGTGCGGACCAAACATCATCGCGTCTGCGTTCGCCGCGATCGCGCCTGTGCGGGAACGGGTATTGGCGGCATCGGGCCATAGCATGGTGACGGCGTTGCGCGCGCGAGTCTCGATGCGCAGGTATGAGGTGCGTGCGGCGAGGCCGAACATTAGAAGCGCATCGGGTCTGACCTTCGCGAGGACCTCTGGCAATTGCTGGTCGACCGCGGCGTAGGTCACCGGAAAGATGTGGGTCGCAAGCTCGACGCCGTCGAACGCGGGACGGCGCAGCCGCGCCAGCCGCGCGACCAGAGGCTGCGTCGGATTATAGGGCGCGCCAGGGAACGGGCCGAAGCCGGTGAGGAGGACGCAAAGCTTGCCGCTCATTGCAGGAGCTCCATGATGTGCTCTGCGGCGAGCGCCGGCGTGACGCGACCATCGGCCACCTCGGCCTCGATCTTCTTCACCCTGGTGCGGACGGAGGCCTCGGTTCGCAGCCGAGACAGCATGCGCTGCTCCAGCATCGACCACATCCATTTCACCTGCTGCTCGCGCCGGCGCGCGGCGAAATCGCCCGACGCGCTCATCGCCTTGCGATGATCGAGGATTTTCTGCCAGAGCTCGGCAATGCCGTTACCGGTCAACGCCGAATAGGTCACGACCGGCGGATGCCAATGTTCGGAGCGCGGCGCCAGAATGTGTAGCGCGCCGCGATAGTCCGCGGCCGTGATGTTGGCGCGCTTCAGGTTGTCGCCGTCGGCCTTGTTGATCGCGATCATGTCGGCGAGCTCGACCAGGCCCTTCTTGATGCCCTGCAATTCGTCGCCGCCGCCCGGCAGCATCAACGCGAGGAAGAAATCGGTCATGTCGCAAACGGCAGTCTCGGACTGGCCGATGCCGACGGTCTCGACCAGCACGACGTCGAAGCCGCCCGCCTCGCAGAGCAGCATAGCCTCGCGCGTCTTCGCGGCGACACCGCCAAGCGTGCCTGACGACGGGGAGGGGCGGATATAGGCATGCTCGGACGCCGAGAGCCGCGCCATCCGGGTCTTGTCGCCGAGGATCGAGCCGCCGCTGCGCGCCGAGGACGGATCGACCGCAAGCACCGCGACCTTGTGCCCCTGTTCGATCAGATACGTGCCGAGCGCGTCGATGGTGGTGGATTTGCCGACGCCCGGCGAGCCGGTGATGCCGACGCGAACCGCCTTGCCGGTGTCCGGCAGCAGCTGCTGCACCAGCTCGCGCGCGGCCGCCTGATGGTCGCCGCGCCGGCTCTCCACCAGCGTGATGGCGCGGGCGAGCGCCGCGCGGCTGCCGGAGCGGACGTCCCGGGCGAGGGCTTTGACGTCGAGCGAAGCCTTCTTCTGAATCATGCCCTGCTTTACAACGGCCGGGCGGGACAGGCGAGGGCCGGGGCCGGGATCAACGGGGCCGGCTTCGCCTGCTCGATACGTCAAGTCTTGGCGAGGCCGGCGGCTTTCATTGCGGCGCCCATCTGGACATCGCCCTTGTCCATGAAGTCGGCAAACTGGCCGGCATCGCGCCACGCCATGCCGAAGCCGCGATTGGTCACGAAGGCCCTGAACTCCGCGGAGTCGAAAATCCTCTTCGCCGACGTCGTGAGCTTGGCAGCGATCTCCGGAGGCAGGCCCTTCGGTCCGCCGATGCCGCGCCAGCCGCCGGTCGAATAGTCGATCCCCATCGCTTCCTTCAAGGTCGGCACATCGGGAAAGACGGGGTTGCGGGCAGGCGCCATGATGGCGAGGCTGCGCGCTCTCCCGGCTTCGATCGTTGCGCGGGCCTCGGGCACCGAGCAGGTGGCGAGATCGATGTTGCCAGCCGCGAGATCCTGCATCGCGGGTGCAGCACCGTTCGACGGCACCCAGGCGACCTGGTTGGCCGGCAGTCCCATCGCCTGCATCCAGCCGATCAGTGCGAGATGCCAGATGCCGCCTTGACCCGTCCCTGACGCAATGAACTTTCCGGGAGACGCGTCCTTGATGGCCACGGCCAATTCCTTGGCCGTCCTGTAGGGCGAGGAAGAGGAAACCTGGATGCCCGGCGCGTCCTCGTTCATCATGGCGAGCGGCGTGAAGCTCCGCGGCGTCAGGTCGGTGAGCCCCTGCCAGTGCATCATGGTGAGCTCGACGGTCAGCATGCCGATCGTGTAGCCGTCGGGAGCGGCAGTTGCGATCGCGGTGTGGCCGACGACGCCTGAGCCGCCGACCCGATTGACCACGTTGAAAGGCTGGCCGAGTTCCTTTTCCAGCATCGCCGCGAGAACACGCGCAGTCGCATCCGTGCCGCCGCCCGCGCCCCACGGCACGATCAATGTCACGGGCCGCGCAGGATAGGTCTCCGCGCATGCCGGCTGGAGTCCAAGAGCGGCGGCAGCGACAGACGATGCCGCAAAGGCGCGGCGCGTGATGGCAGACATGAGCACCTTCCAGCGGCGCCTGTAACGTCGGACGCCCTGTCTATCGCGCCAGTTTTGGCAGCTTTGCACCAGCGCGGCAAGTCGGCCGGACCAGTTGCGCTGTGAGCAACGCGTCGTCCATGCCGCGTCGAATCACTGCCCGTCGTCTTCGTCGCCCTTCGGTCGCGCGCCGCCGAAAATCCGCGCGCCTTCCTGCGTCAAATAAGGTTTCAGCGTCTCCCACGAAGTGAAGGCGACATATTCGCCCTCGGCGTAAGGGCCGACCGCATAAGGCGGATAGTGGAAGGTGAGACCGGAGCTCTTGCCCGCCTCGGTCGAAGGCGCGAGCGTCACGGCGCCGATCTTGAGCAGGCTCGGCTCGACGCCCTTGAACCACTCGTTGGTGGCCGTCTCGCCTGCATCGCGCTTCTTCTTCTCGATTCGCAGCGAGGCGATCACGGCCTTCTGCATCGCCTTCATCGTCGCGCCGTTGTCGGCAGTCTCGGTGAAGAACGGACGGATCGATATTCGCTTGGCTTGCGCCTTGTCCCACAGGATGGTGTCGACGCCGGAATTCGGATGCGCGCCGTGGGTATCCATGTAATCGGCGCGGACCAGGCTGACATAGCGGTCGGCAACCACCGAGCGGATCGTGTATTTGCGCTCGAAATCCCAGCCGCCGTTCTGGAAGAATTGCGGATCCTGTTTGCGCGAGGCGGCGGCATCAGCCGCGTTCTTCTCGAGCCATTTCTTGCCTTCCGCGAGGCAATCGGCGGCGAGCGCAGGATCGGCCTTGATCTGGTCGTCGAGCAGCACGCGGGCCTCGATGGTCCTGTTCTTGATGATCGCATCGGGCTTGGGATCGGCGGCATAGCTAAAGCTGGCGCCAATCGAAAGCATGAGAGCTAAAGCTGCCAGCGTTGGCCGAATGTTCAGAGAAACAAGCATGATTGGACCAACTACCTTGTCGCGTTCGAACGTCTACGGTCGTCCCTTGATGATGTCCTGAAGCAAGATATCCATTTTGGCTAGCACTTCATCTAAAGCCAGGATTTCACAAACTTCATTGGAAAATGTGTCAACGGCATCTATGAATGTACTAATTTCTCGTACTGATTTTGGAACGTCTTTGAACTGGGATGGAGAGGCAACTAGGATGTACTTGCCGGCACAAGCCATAGTGAGAAAAAGTAGGTGCGTGGCGTAGGCTCGAAGCACCGCCCCTCGCTGTATGGTGTTAATCTCTTTGGATGAAAAAGTGCGTGTGATGGTCAAACTCAAAATGCGTGTACTTTGACAGTAGGCCATATAGCTGTCCGGTCGCTGGCACAAACGTCTTGAAGTAATTCAGACACTGAATCGGACGTATAGTCTTCACTTCTTCCGATGGTCCCAGAGACAACAGCCTTGCGCAAAACGCGAATTGCTCCAATGCTGCTCTTAGGATCGTGGCTACTTCACATAGATAGCCAAGTTCCGACAAGCGCTTTGCCGCATCGAGCGAGCCGATGGTTCGAAAAAAGAACTGCCAAGACAGATTGTCTTGCGAGGGGTCACCCACACTCTTGATTTGATCTTTTCCGAACGAAAGATACCATCCTAGGTACTTTTGACCCTCACCGTAAATCTGGTCGATTCTCTCGGTAAGTCCTAGCCATCGTGTCTCCAGGGGATCTTTTGCGTAACGCTTCTCGGCATAAGAAAGCCCGATCTGCATTCTGCTAGCCAGAAGTGCGGCTAGAAGAACTTTTCGAAACTGGAGATCAAGCCTGTTCGATAGACCAATTCGTGGAAGGCGCTTACCACCTATAGTGTAGTGCGCAACAAAGTTTGGCAACAAAGGGAACAGCGATTCATAGCGCTGAATTGGTTCATAGGAGTGCCATGGTTGCTCGCCCTCGGAGCTATCACTCACTCCGCCGCCGCGCTGTGGCCGAGCCGGGCGTTGAGCTTTTGGATCAGCTCCGCGGCGGCATCAGCGATCACGGTGCCGGGTGGGAATATCGCTTCGGCTCCTGCTGCGTAGAGCGCCTCGTAATCCTGCGGCGGGACCACACCGCCGACGATGATCATGATGTCCTCGCGGCCGTGCTTCTTCAGCGCCGCCTTCAATTCCGGCACCGCAGTGAGGTGGGCGGCGGCCAGTGAGGAGACGCCGAGAATGTGAACGTCGTTCTCGACCGCCTGGCGCGCGGCTTCGTCGGCGGTGGCAAACAGCGGCCCGATGTCGACGTCGAAGCCGATGTCGGCAAAGGCCGACGCAATCACCTTCTGCCCGCGGTCGTGGCCATCCTGGCCGATCTTGGCGACGAGAATGCGCGGACGGCGGCCTTCCGCCTCCTCGAAGGCGTCGATCAGCGCCTGCACCTTTTCAACCTGGCTGCCCATGGCGGACGCCTCCCGCTTGTAGACGCCGGTGATGGACTTGATCTCGGCGCGGTGGCGACCGAACACCTTTTCCATCGCGTCGGAAATTTCGCCGACGGTTGCCTTCGCGCGCGCGGCGTCGATTGCGAGCGCCAAAAGATTGCCGTTGCCTTCGCCGGCCGAACGCGTCAGCGCGGCGAGCGCGGCATCGACATCGACCTGGTTGCGCTCGGATTTGAGCCGAGTCAGCTTGTCGATCTGCAGGCGGCGGACATTGGTGTTGTCCACTTTGAGGATCTCGATCGGCGCTTCATCGGACGGCTTGTACTTGTTGACGCCGATCACCGCCTGTTTGCCCGCATCGATCCGGGCCTGCGTCTTGGCGGAAGCCTCCTCGATGCGCAGTTTCGGCACGCCGGCTTCGATGGCCTTGGCCATGCCGCCGAGCTCCTCGACCTCCTGGATGTGGCCCCAGGCCTTCGCGGCGAGATCGCGCGTCAGCCGCTCGACATAATAGGAGCCGCCCCAGGGATCGATGATGCGTGCGGTGCCGCTTTCTTGCTGCAGGAAGAGTTGCGTGTTGCGGGCGATGCGCGCGGAAAAGTCAGTCGGCAGCGCGAGCGCTTCGTCGAGTGCGTTGGTGTGCAGCGACTGGGTGTGGCCTTGCGTCGCCGCCATCGCCTCCACCGTCGTGCGCATCACGTTGTTGAAGACGTCCTGCGCGGTCAGCGACCAGCCGGAGGTCTGGCAATGCGTGCGCAGCGAGAGCGAGCGCGGATCTTTCGGACCAAACGGCTTCAGCAGCTTGGCCCAGAGTAGCCGCGCGGCGCGCATCTTGGCGACTTCCATGAAGAAGTTCATGCCGATCGCCCAGAAGAACGACAGGCGCGGCGCGAAGCGGTCGACGTCGAGGCCAGCGGCGAGGCCAGCACGAAGATATTCGACGCCGTCGGCGAGCGTATAGGCGAGCTCGAGATCCTGCGTCGCGCCAGCCTCCTGCATGTGATAACCGGAGATCGAGATCGAATTGAACTTCGGCATCTTCTGCGAAGTGTAGGCGAAGATGTCGGAAATGATCCGCATCGATGGGTTCGGCGGATAGATGTAGGTGTTGCGCACCATGAACTCTTTCAGAATGTCGTTCTGAATGGTGCCCGACAGTTTTTCCGGCGGCACGCCCTGTTCTTCGGCGGCGACCACAAACAGCGCGAGGATCGGCAGCACCGCGCCATTCATGGTCATGGACACGCTCATCTGATCGAGCGGGATACCGGCAAACAGCGTGCGCATGTCGTAGATGGAATCGATGGCGACACCGGCCATGCCGACGTCGCCACCGACGCGCGGATGGTCGGAATCATAGCCGCGATGGGTCGCGAGATCGAAGGCGACCGAGAGGCCCTTCTGTCCCGCCGCGAGGTTGCGACGATAGAAGGCGTTGGAATCCTCCGCCGTGGAGAAGCCGGCATACTGCCTGACGGTCCAGGGCTGGTTGACGTACATGGTGGGGTAGGGGCCGCGCAGGTACGGCGCGATGCCAGGGTACGCATCGAGGAAGTCGAGGCCGGCGAGATCGGCTTCGCTGTAAGCGCTTTTTACCGGGATGCCCTCGGGGGTCAGCCATGGCTCGGCGCTGCCGGTCGGAGCGGCGGTTGTAGTCCGCTCGAAGGCGACGTCGGCGAAATTGGGAATGCGGCTCATTCCTTGGAATCCTCAAACCTGCGGTTTCGGTCGATCAGCCTTTGAAGCTTCTTTTTGGCCACGCTCCCTGGCGGAGCCTTGGTGAAGAAATGGTCGATGGACCACACGACCACCATTGGGCTTACTCCGATCAGAAATCCTGCCAGGAAACGGAGCATAATCCGATCCCAGCATATCAATCATGATCCGGATGTTGATGGCTGACGATGGTCGCCATCTTCTCCGGTCCGTAGTTCTGCTGCGTGGTTTGACTCGGCAGGTTTGCGATTCCGACGACCCAACCGAGCCGGGATTCACTTCCGTATTGCCGCGTCGGCACCACGTGATCCGGGCGGTCGAAGGCGCCGGTCATGATCTCGATCCGCTCGCCGTCGATGCGGCCGAAGCTCAGCGGCGTGCCGCAGGCGGCGCAATAGCCGCGCTCGGCGATCGTCGAGGAACGAAAGAACGACGGCCGGCCCTTGGTCCAGGAAAAATCCGTCTTGTTGATATCGGCAAAGGAGGCGAACGGCGCGCCGCTCGCCTTCTGGCACATCCGGCAATGGCAGATGCTGACCTTGTTCGGCGCGACCGACAGCGCGAAGCGCACCGCGCCGCATTGGCAGCCGCCGGTGAGAACGGGTTTGCTGGTCTCGGTCATGCCTGCTCCATCCGTCGATAGGCATCCTGCAGCGTGGCCAGTGCATCGGCGCCCGCGAAGACGAACCCGCTGACACCGGCCGTGCGCAACGCGGCCTCGGTCCCGGTCGGCCGGCCTGCCAGATAGATATGCTTCGCGCCCGCGCTTTGCAGGGCCTTGGCCGAGGCTTCTGCATGGGCCGCATAGACCTTGTCGCTGGAACAAAGGCAGGCGAGCTCCGCGCCCGATGCCTTGAAGGCGGTGGCAAGCTTTGCCGGATCGGCAAAGCCCTCGCTATCGACGGCCAAAATGCCTCCGGCTTCGAAGAAACTCTTTGCGAAGGTTGCGCGCGCGGTGAAATCGGCCGCCGTACCTAGATTGGCCAGAAACACCTTGGGCCGCACCCCGCTTGCCTTCAGCCTGGTGTCGGATTTGTCGCGCAGCGCCTCGAAAGGTTCCGCAAGGCGGATCGGCGCAAGCGGGGCGAATTTGAACTTTTGCTCGCCGTAAGGCGCAAGCGCGACCGGCGTCGCCGGCAGCACCGCCACATCGCTCTCTTGCAGGTTCGGAAACTCGCTCGCGCCAGTCAGCACGTCGCGGCGCTTTGCGACGTTGGCCTCGCGCGCCTTGCGCGTTGCGTGGACCTTGCCCTGGATCAGGCCCTGCTGAAGCGCGGCAAAGACCCCGCCGGCTTTTTCGGTTTCCTGGAACAGCGTCCAGGCCGCCTCGCAAAGCTGCGTCGCGAGCGCCTCGATGCCGCCTGCGCCTGCCGCCGGATCAGAGACCTTTGCGAGGTTGCTCTCCTCGAGCAGCACGAGCTGCGTGTTGCGCGCCACGCGCCGTGCGAACGCGTCTGGTAGCCCCAGCGCCAGCGTGTGCGGCAGCACCGTGACGGAGTTGGTGCCGGCAAGGCCTGCGGCGAACGTCGCCATGGTCGCACGCAGCATGTTCACGTAGGGGTCGCGCTGCGTCAGCATGCGCCAGCCGGTATCGGCCGCGATGAACAGCGGCTTCGGCGTCAAGCCGCAGGCCAGCTCGATGCGCGCCCACAATAGTCGCAGCGCGCGGAACTTTGCCATGGTCAAAAACTGGTCGGCATCGGCCGCAAGCCGCGCATAGACCATGCCCTGTGCCTGCTCCAAGGGAACGCCGGCGCCTTCGATCGCGCGCAGATACGCAACGCCGCAGGCGAGCACAAAGGCGAGCTCCTGCACCTCCGATCCGCCGGCATCATGGATCACGCGTCCATCTGCGGATGCGAACGGTCCCTTGAAGCCGAGCGCCACGAGGCCCTTGATCCCGGAGGTCACCGCGGGAACGATCTCCTCCCAGGCGTAGGGGCTATGACCCCAGACCGCGCAGGCCGCGAGTGGATCGAGGCCGAAGCGGATGTCGCAGGCGGCAGGATCGATGCCCTTGCTCTTGACGTATTCCGCAACATGGATCGCGGCCATCCGCGATTGCGGGCCGACCTGAAGCTCGATGCAGATGCCGGCATCGAGGTGAATCTCCCTTAGGACCTTAGCGACTGCGTCCGCCGTCGGTTCCAGGCCAAAGCCATGGCTGCCGTTGCCGCCGGCAAACACCAGCGCAAGCCCCGTCGCTCCGTTCTCCAGGTCCGTGAGTGCCTGGGCATTCGCGAGCACCGTATCGGGATGGTCGATCCGCTGCATGACCTGCCAGGGCGCGGCCGCCTGCCGACCCGCAACGGGCGCGAGATCCTTGGCGCGCGGATAGAGCGGATCGATCTTCAGCCCGTCGTAGGTCTTGCCGACGAGCTTTTCGAATGGCGCGCCCTTCAGCACACCATCGACCAGCTTGCGCCAATCCTCGTAACTCGCCTTGGGGAAGTCCGCGGCCAGCAGCAGATCGTCAGTCACGGCGGTCATTCGGCAGGAAACTCCCGGACATATTCGTTCTCATCGTTGGGGACGAAATTGCCACGGCCGGCCGCCCCTGCAAACGGTTGATTTTGGTTAACCGGTATCCGGGAGCCGCTCGATTCCTTGTGTTGAGACGCTGGCGAGGCCGTCGCGCACGCGGATGCCGCCAATCATGCGGTCGGGCGCAATCTCGGCGAGCGGCACCAGCACGAAGGCGCGCTCGAACAGGCGCGGATGCGGCAGCGTCAGCTCCGGCGTCTGCAAGGACACATCGTCATAGGCGATCAGGTCAAGATCGAGCGTGCGCGGCCCCCAGCGCCGTTCCTTGTCGCGGGTCCGACCAAATTTCTGCTCGACCTTCTGCATCACGAACAAGAGCGCGTGCGGATCGAGGCTGGTCTCGATTTCGATGCAGGCGTTGACGAAAGGCGCCTGGTCCTCATCGCCCCAGGGTGGCGTCGTGTAGTCGGAGGAACGCGCGACCAGCACCGCCTGCGCCATGCCGCAGATGTGGGAGATCGCCTTTCTGAACGTCGCGCGGACGTCGCCGACATTGCCGCCCAGCGCGATTAGCGCGCTAGCCATGGTTTGGGTGCCGCGAGCGCGTCAGCACTATGCCAACGTCATCGAAGATGGCGGCGATCGGCGCATGCGGTTTGTGCACGGTCACCTTCACCGCACGGATGCGCGAAAAATGCGACAGGATGGCATCGGCCACCGCACCGGCTGCGCGCTCCAAAAGCTTGTAATTGGTGTTCTTGAACGCAGCCGTCGTGGTCGAGACCACGTCCGCATAGGAGACGGTGTCAACGAGCCGGTCGGTGCGCGAGGATTCCTGGAGGTCGGCGTAGAGCTCGAGGTCGATGACGAAGCGCTGGCCGACCTCGGTCTCATGCTCCATCACGCCGTGGCGCGCATGGATCACTAGGCCGGTGACGAAGATCGTATCTGTCATGGCTTACCTTCGATGGCGGTGGCGACCCGCAGGGCTTGCAGAGTCTCGGCGACGTCGTGGGTGCGGATGATCCGCGCGCCGCGCTGCGCGGCGATGAGATGAGCGGCGATCGAGCCGCCAAGCCGCTGCTGGGGCTCCGACGGTGATACGGATGCGATGAATCGCTTGCGCGAGGCGCCGACCAGCACCGGCAGGTCGAAGGCGCTGAGCTCGTTGAGGCGCGCCAGCGCCGTCATGCTCTGCTGCGGCGTCTTGCCGAAGCCGATGCCGGGGTCGAGCACGATGTGCTCCTCGGCGATGCCCGCCTTCGTTGCGATGTCGAGCGAGCGCTGAAAGAACGCGATCATATCCTGAATGATGTCGATGGCGGGGTCGACGCTATCGCGGTTGTGCATCACGATGACCGGGATTTTTTTCGCCGCTACTACCGCCGCCATGCCGGCATCGCGCTGCAGGCCCCAGACGTCGTTGGCGATCGCGACGCCCTGGTCCAGCGCGAAAGCCACGACCTCCGACTTCATGCTGTCGATCGAGACCGGCACGCCGAGTCCGACGATGTCGGCGAGCACGGGTTTTAGCCGCCGCAGCTCCTCCTCCGCCGTGACCGGCTGGGCGCCCTTGTAGGGTCGGGTGGATTCGGCCCCGATGTCGATGATGTCGGCACCATCGGCGATCATGGCACGCGCCTGCGCCAGCGCTTCGTCGGGCGCGATGAACTGCCCACCGTCGGAGAAGGAATCCGGGGTGACGTTGAGCACGCCCATCACGGCCGGGACCGGCCTGGTCAGCAGCGTCCGTAGCCATGGGGCAGTGGACGGGGCAGGGTGCGAGGGCGAGGCGCTCATGCGGTCGCTTTGCGCGGTCGGGGAGGTCAAGTCAAGACGCATCATCCTCGACGTCATTGCCCGCGAAAGCGGGCAATCCAGATGCTATGGGGTAAGCGGCGACTGGGGTAAGCGGCGGTGAGGGTGTGGACACCCCTCGAACGCC
>NZ_JBANBA010000167.1:0-12868 GCF_059803475.1 Bradyrhizobium sp. UFLA05-89
CGATCTCGCGTTGAATCTCCTTCAATATGCGATTCTCACCCAGCTTGGTCCGTGGATTTCTGACTCAGTAAGATTAGCGCCCTTCGCGCACCCAGGTCGCGGCGAATGCTCCGAGCAGCAAGAGCAGCCCGATCAGCCCGGCGAAGATCGGCAGCACGCCGACGCCCTTCACCACGCTGGCATCGCGCATCCTGACCCCCATCCAGCCGTCGCCGTGGAAGATGGAGGCGGAATGCACCGGCACGACGCGTGGCAGCTCGACGCTCGATCCGTCGACGACGCGCACGGCATCGCCGCCGGTCGCCTGCGTCAGCGGCCTCAAGGTCTCGGTGGTGGAGGTGACCTCCGAAAATTCCTTCGGGTTGGTCGGCCCGACATTGATCAGCGCCTTCAGCGTGCCGTCGGTGGCCTGCCAGAGACCGAGCTCGCCGGCCGGCAGGCTGGCGCGCCACTCGCCGGGGTCGCCGGCATTGAGCGTGAGGTCGCGCGTCACGCCGGAGGGCGAGGTCACCGTCACCGGCTGCACGCTGTCCGACATCGTCTGGCGCACCACCACGAGATCCTTGCCCTGCACCTGGAGGCGCAGTGCCTCCTCGTCGAGATCGGGCTGCTTCATCAGCCAGTGCGACATCCGCCTGAGCAGGTCGAGATGCGGGCCGCCGCCCTCATAGCCACGCGCCCACAGCCAGATGTGGTCGGAGAGCAGCAGCGCGACGCGCCCCTCGCCGAAGCGCGACAGGAACAGCAGCGGCTTGCCATCGGCGCCGGTCATCACTGGCGAGCCCGTCGCATTCCTGGTGTCGACGGTGCGGAAGAAGCGGGCCCAATGCGGTGGCTCGCTCGCGGAGCCCTCGAGGCCGCGCGTCACCGGATGGCGCTTACCGGTGTCGGAGAGATGCGCATAGAACGGCTTCTCGGTGACGCCGACCGGCTCTGCCGGCAGCACCGAATCCAGCGGCGTGCGCCAGATGCTGGTGTTGGAGGCATAGTCCGGACCCGCCGAGACCAGCACCGCGCCGCCCGAGCGGACATAGCGCGCGATGTTGTCGAAATAGGCAATCGGCAGCACGCCCTGGCGGGCGTAGCGGTCGAAGATGATCAACTGAAATTCGTTGATCTTCTGCTGGAACAATTCGCGGGTCGGAAACGCGATCAGCGACAACTCGTTGATCGGCGTGCCGTCCTGCTTCTCCGGCGGGCGTAGAATCGTGAAATGCACGAGATCGACGCTGGCGTCGGATTTGAGGAGGTTGCGCCAGGTGCGCTCGCCGGAATGCGGTTCGCCCGAGACCAACAGCACGCGCAGCTTGTCGCGCACGCCGTCGATCGCAACGACGGCGCGGTTGTTGACCGGCGTCAGCTCCTTCTCGAGCGGCGAGGCCTCGATCTCGACGATGTTCGGGCCGGCATGCTTGATCTCGACATCGACGCTTGCGGTCTGGCCGCTCGACAGTGTGCGCTCGTTGATCGTCTCGCCGTCGCGGCGCACCGTGACCTTGGCGCGATCGCCGCTGACGCCCTGGTCGTCGAGCCGGTAGGTGATCGTCTGGGTCTGGCCGACGATGCCGAAGCGCGGTGCGGCCGTTATCGCGATGCGGCGGTCGCGCTCGTTCTTCTGGCCGGTGATCAGCGCATGCACCGGCGCCTGGAAGCCGATCGCCGCGGCATTCGCGGGGATGTCATGGACGCGGCCGTCGGTGATCAGGAAAGCGCCGGCAACGCGATCGACCGGCACGTCGGAGAGCGCGGAGGTGAGCGCGCCGAACAGTTTCGTGCCGTCGGTCTCGCCGTCGGCCTGTCCGGCTTCGACGACGCGCACCTCGAGGCCCTTGATCCGCTTCAGGCTGTCGACCAGCGCCTCCTGCGCCTGGGCAGCTTCGCGGGTGCGATTGCCAAAATTCTGGCTCGGGCTCTTGTCGACGACGACGGCAGCAACCGAGGTGAGGGGATCGCGGTCCTCGCGGGTGAAGGAGGGATTTGCGAGCGCAAGCAGGAACAGCGCCAGCGCCGCGACGCGCACCGCTGCGCCACGTGCGCGGGCCAGCAGCAAGAGGGCTGCGATGACCACGATCGCGGCGAGCGCGATCCACAAGACGATCGCAGGGACAAGCGGCGTGAACGCGATGCCGTAATTCATGTCGCTCCTATTGCCCGAGCCGCTCGATCAGCGCCGGCGCGTGCACCTGGTCGGCCTTGTAGTTGCCGGTCAGCGTGTACATCACGATGTTGACGCCGGCGCGGAAGGCGAATTCGCGCTGGCGCGGCTCGCCCGGCGTCATCGGCAGCATCGGCTGGCCATCGGGACGGATCGCCCAGGCGCCTGCGAGATCGTTCGAGGTGATGATGATCGGCGAGACGCCGTCGCCGCCACGCGCCGGGCGCTGCGCGCTCTCGTCCTCTTCCTCGCGCGGCAGCGTCTCGACCCAGGTCTGCCCGGTGCTGAAGCGGCCGGGGAAGTCGCGCAGCAGATAGAAGGTCTTGGTCAGCACGTGCTCGCGCGGCACCGGCTCGAGCTCGGGCACGTCGAGCGAGGACAGGATCTCGCGCAGCGCCTGCATGCCCGGCGTCTGCGAGGCGCCGTTCTCGCCTGGCGATGCTTCGACCGCGTCGCGGGTGTCGAAGATCACCGTGCCGCCTTGCTTCATGTAGGCGTCGATCTTGTTGATGGCGTCCTGCGGCGGTTTTGGTGCGCCCGGAACGATCGGCCAGTAGATCAGCGGGAAGAAGGCGAGCTCGTCGCGCGCCGGATCGACGCCGACGGGATCGCCGGCCTCGAGCGCAGTGCGCTGCGCCAGGAACAGCGTCAGCCCGGACATGCCGGCCTTCACGATGGAATCGACGTCGGCATTGCCGGTGACGACGTAGGCAAGGCGCGTCTGCGAGACCGCCTTCATCGCAAAATCGTCCGATGCGCTGTCGGCGCGTGACGGTGCGGGAGACGTGAGGCTGGCGAGCACCAGTCCGATCGCGAGCACGGCGGGAGCGGCGCGTCGGCGCAGGAGCGCGGCGAGGCCGCCGCCGAGCAGTGCGACGATGATGGCGTCGATCAGGAACAGCGCCAGCGAGGTCGAGAGCAGCCAGCCGCGCAGATCGCGCGGCTCGGCGTTGGTATAGGTCGCGTGCCGGGCGCGCAGGCTCGCGGTGTTGAGCGGAGCGATGCGGTCGGCGGCGGCGAGCGTGTTCACGGCCAGCGGTCCCTCAGCCGGGCCGTAGAAGCCGGGCGGATGATCTGATGTGGCGCGGTCGCGGAAATCGGCCGACAGCGGCTTGGCGGTCGCCGGCGGCGGGCCAAAGGCGCCAAAGCCGTCGAGGATGTGCAGCGGCGCCACCGTCTCGGTGCTGGCCTCACCGGCAACGCCGGCGCCGGGCTTGGAGGTGTAGCCGGACATGTCGACGATTCGTCTCAGCATTTCGACAAAGGTGCCCGACATCGGAAGGTCCGACCAGCGCATGTCGGCAGACACATGGAACAGGCTGACCAGACCCTTGCCGCGATGCTCGCCGGTGACGAGCGGCGTGCCGTCTTCGAGCGAGGCCCAGCTCTTGGTCGCCAGCACTGCATCGGGCTCGGCCAGCACCTGGCGGGTCACGGTGACGTCCTTCGGCACAGGGACGCCGGTGAACGGACCATCCGCGGTGAAGGCGGCGAGGTGCTGCGGCTTCTCCCAGGTCAGGCTGCCGCCGAGCGTGCGGCCGCCCTTGCGCAGCTTCACCGGCACGAGGTCGTCTTCGGCCTGTGCAAGGCGGGGACCTGCAAAGCGCACCAGCACGCCGCCCTGGTCGACCCAGGCGTTGAGGCGCTCGCGGATTTCAGGGGCGATGGTGCCGACATCGGCCAGGATGATCATCGGCAGCTTCTGGTCGAGGAATTGCGTGATGCCCTGCTGCGGCGCGCCCTTGTCGGCGAGACGGACGTCGGCGAACGGCGCCAGCGCGCGGGTGAGATAGAAGGTCGGTGCCAACAGTGGCTGCGCCGTCTCACTGGTCGCGCCGGAGACGATGCCGATGGCACGGCGTCGCCAGCGCTTGTCGAGCAGTTGCACGGCGCCCGCGGAACGCTCGCCGGAGATCTCGAGCCGGGTGATGTCGTTGCGCAGCTCGACCGGAAGGTCGAATGACGCCTCGGTCTCCCTGTCCTGCGGGGCGAACGCGTAGCGGGCTTCGCCGATCGGCGATCCCTTCTGGTCCAGCGCGCGCACGGTGCCGGCGGCAATGCCGCTGTCGGTGCGCAGCACCTTCACGACCATCTTCGCGGCTGCGTTCTCAGCCGCGACCAGCGCCAGCGGGGAGGGCGTGCCACCTTCAAACACCGTCAAGGTGCGGTCTCCAATCGTCTTCGTCAGGCCTTGCAGGAATTCCTCGCCGCGGCCGGTGTCGACGCCGTCGGACAGCCAGGCGATCTCGCAATCACCGGTGGCTTTCAGGAAACGATCAATCGCGGTGAGAGTTTCAACACGCTCGATGGAATAGGGTTTCGGCGCGAGCTGTCGCAGCGCAACGCGCGCTGCGCCTGCTTGCAGCAACGTGATGTCGCGGTTCGGCTCCGAGAGCGGCACCAGCGCGATGGCGCGGCGATCGCCGTCGGCATTCGCGATCAGTTCGTCGGCCGCCTTGATCCGCGTGTCCCAGTTCGAAGCCGCGCTCCAGCCGTCGTCGAACATGATCATCAGCGGCGCCTTGCTGCTGGCAAGGCCGGTCTGCGGATTCCAGATCGGGCCGGCGGCGGCGAAGATCACCAGCGCCGCGGCGAGCAGGCGCAGCGCGGTGAGCCACCAGGGCGTGCGCGAGGGCGTCTCTTCCTTTGGCGCGATGTCGAACAGCAGCCGCGTCGGCGGGAATTCGATGCGGCGCGGCCGCGGCGGCATCACGCGCAGCAGCCACCACAGCACCGGCAGGCTGACGAGCCCGATCAGGAGCAGCGGTTCGGTGAAGGCGAGCGGCAGGCTTCCGATCATGCGGCGGGTCCCGCTTTGACGGTGGTCGAGCGCACGCCCGATTTGCTGACCTGCATGCCGGCATGCAGGAACAGCAGCAGTTCGGCGGCGGAGCGATCGGTGACGTGGGTGGCGAACAGCCAGTCGAGCTTGTTGGTCTCGTCGCGAATCTGATCACGATGCAGCGCGAGCCGCGCGGTGTAATCCTCCGCCCAGCTTTCGGCGCGCCCCGCCGTGATTACGCCAAAACCCTCGGGCTCGACGAATTCGACACGGCCGGAATAGGGGAACGTCTCCTCGGCGGGATCGACGATCTGCACCAGCGTGCCATGGGCGCCGGAGCCGGAGAGCGCTGCAAGCATGCTCCTGATTTCGGCGATCGGCGACCAGAAATCGGACAACACTACCGTCTCGGCGAGCGCGGAGGGTACGAAGGACGGCGGCAGGCTCGGCCGTTCGGCGTCGTCATGCAGCATCGCCTGCGCCATCTTGTCGATGACGCTGCGGCTCGCGGTCGGCGCCATCAGGCCTGGAATGCCGACGCGTTCGCCGCCGGAGACGAGCAGCTCGGCCAGCGCGAATGCCACGATCAGCGTGCGCTCGAGCTTGGAGTCACGCGTGTTCCTTGATGCAAACGCCATCGACGGCGAACGGTCGGGCCAGATCCACACGGTGTGCGCGGCTTCCCATTCCTGCTCGCGGACATAGAGATGATCGTCACGCGCCGAGCGGCGCCAATCGACGTTCTGCGACGGCTCGCCGGAGACGAAGCGGCGATACTGCCAAAAACTTTCGCCCGAGCCGGCGCGCCGGCGGCCATGCAGACCGTGGATGACGTTGGCGGCAATGCGGCGGGCCTCGAGCACCAGGCGCGGCAGCGAAGCGGCGAGCGTACGGCTTTCGCCATCGGCACGTCGGATCGCAATGATCTCCTTCGCTGTGTGCCCGTTGTCTGCGGCCATCAACCGATCCGTGTCTTCAATTGCCGGATCACGTCCGGAATCGTGCGGCCTTCGGCGCGCGCCTGGAACGTCAGTGCCATGCGGTGCTTCAGCACCGGCTCGGCGAGGTCGAGCACGTCGTCGATCGACGGCGCGAGGCGGCCGTCGAGCAGCGCGCGTGCGCGCACCGCCAGCATCAGCGACTGGCTGGCGCGGGGACCGGGTCCCCAGGCGATCAGCTTGCCGGTTTCGCCACCCTCGGGGCCCGGACGCGCCGAGCGCACCAGCGACAGAATGGCCTCCACTACGGAATCGCCGACCGGCAGGCGCCGCACCAGCCGCTGGGCCGCGATCAGCGCATCGGCGGTCATCGAGCCCTTCGCCAGCGTCTCTTCGGCGCCGGTGGTCTCGAACAGGATGCGCCGTTCTGCATCGCGATCGGGATAGTCGACGTCGATCTCCATCAGGAAGCGGTCGAGCTGCGCTTCCGGCAGCGGGTAGGTGCCTTCCTGCTCCAGCGGATTTTGCGTCGCCAGCACGTGGAAGGGCTTGGGCAGGTCATGACGCGCGCCGGCGACCGTGATGTGCTGCTCCTGCATCGCTTGCAGGAGCGCGGACTGCGTGCGCGGGCTGGCGCGGTTGATTTCGTCGGCCATCAGGAGCTGCGCGAAGACGGGGCCGGCGATGAAGCGGAAGGAGCGCTTTCCGGCGGTGCTCTCGTCCAGCACTTCGGCGCCGAGAATGTCCGACGGCATCAGGTCGGGCGTGAACTGGATGCGCTTTGCATCGAGGCCGAGCGTGACGCCGAGCGTCTCGACCAGCTTGGTCTTGGCAAGACCCGGCACGCCGATCAGGAGCGCATGGCCGCCGGAGAGGATCGTTACCAGCGTGTTCTCGATCACGCGGTCCTGGCCGAAGATGACGGTCGCGATCGCTTCCTTGGCGGCGCGAATCTGTCCCGACACCTGCTCCGCCGAGCGGACGATCACGTCTTCAAGTTTTTCGACACTTTCCGCCATCCGTCAGCTCCTTAAGCCGTTCACGCGGCCCGCTTGCGTCGTCATCTTACGTCATGTCAGCTGGTGACATGTTCGCTCTTGGGCCCCATGCTAGACTTGCAGGAAGGCCCTGTATTCGCTGAATTAACCTATCCCCACCTTATCGGCTTCGGGATATGTACGGCATCACGAAGTGGCGACCTTGCACACCGGATGATTCCGGTGTGGAACCGCTCACCGAGGTACAACGTAGACCTGCACCAATCGTGCCAAAGACAAAGTCAGGGCAAACCATGGCGAACCAAGGGCAGAGCAGCAATCGGGGTCTTGACGGGTTGACGGCCGCCGCCAAGAACGCCGGCGCTGCCCAGAAAGGGTTGCCCCCGGTACATCTTTGGAATCCGCCGTTCTGCGGCGATCTCGACATTCGAATCGCCTCCGATGGTACGTGGTTCTACATGGGGACGCCAATCGGCCGCCCGGCGCTGGTGCGCCTGTTCTCGACTGTCCTGAAACGCGAAGGGGACAAGCACTTTCTCGTCACGCCCGTGGAGAAGGTCGGGATTCGTGTCGATGACGCGCCGTTCATGGCAGTCGAGATGCAGAAGGAGGGCGAGGGCAGCCATCGCGTGCTGAGCTTCCGCACCAATGTGGACGACTGGGTGAGGTGCGATGCTGCGCATCGCTTGCGCTTCGAGCAGGCGCACGACGGCGGGCTGACGCCCTATCTGCACGTGCGCTCTGGCCTTTGGGCCAAGGTGACACGCGCACTCTACTACGATCTGGTTGACATGGGCGAGGAGCGGATGGTCGATGGCCTGCCAATGTTCGGTGTCGAGTCGGCCGGCGAATTCTTCGCCATGGCGGATGCCGAGCAGGTGAGGGCTGCGCTTTGACCAAGCCGTTTCCGAGGGACGAACCTGCCCGGTTGGGCGCGGCGGATTTCTTCGCCCGCTCCAAGGCGCGGCTGACCTTCGACGTGCCGCCCGCCCTCTATGATCCCAACATCGTGCCGATGTCGGGTGATCCCGGCACCGACAAGATGCTCGAGATCATTGCGCGCGAGCAGCCGGTCCGCCCCGCGGCGGTCCTGATCCCGGTGATCGATCGGCCCGAGCCGACCGTGCTGCTGACGCTGCGCTCGGCGCATCTGAACGACCATGCCGGGCAGATCGCCTTTCCCGGTGGCAAGATCGACGCGGTGGACGCCTCGCCGCGCGATGCGGCGCTGCGCGAGGCCGAAGAAGAGGTCGGACTAAAGCGCGATTTCGTCGAGCCGGTCGGTTATCTCGATCTCTACGGCACCGGCTTCGGCTTCCGCATCCTGCCGACGGTTGCTAGGGTCCGGCCGGGATTTGAGCTTGTGATCAACCATTCTGAGGTTGATGACGCCTTCGAGGTGCCGCTATCCTTCCTGATGAATCCGGCGAACCACCAGTTGCACAGCAAGGAATTCCGCGGCATGGAGCGCTTCTATTACGCGATGCCGTTTGCCGAGCGGTACATCTGGGGCGCCACCGCCGGGATATTGCGTGTGCTGTATGAGCGGATCTATTTGCCATGATCCGGCCGGCGCTGACCGAGATCGGAATTTTCCTCGTTCCCTTCGCGGTCTATGCCCTGTTCCTGGTCGCAACGCGCTCGGGCCTGTTCGTGCAGTCGTCCTGGCCGGTCTACACCATCGCCCGCCTCGGGCTGGTCGCGCTGGTGCTGGTGATCGCAAGCCTGGTCGGACTTGCACATTTCACGGGCGCATCGCCGAACTCGACCTATGTCCCCGCGCATGTCGAGAACGGCAGGCTCGTGCCAGGCGTCGAGAAATAGGGGTTGGCAGATGAGCGCGGAGCCCATGCTTGCCGATGCTTCCTGGCTGACCTCCGGCGGGACGGCGCGCGTCCTGAAGCTCCTGAACGCGGACGGCGAGGAGGCGCGCGTGGTCGGCGGCGCCGTGCGCAACGCGCTGCTCGGCTTGCGGCCGGGCGACATGGACATCGCGACCACCGCATTGCCGGAGGAGGTGGTGCGGCGTGCAAAAAACGCCGGCATCAAGAGCGTGCCGACCGGCATCGAGCACGGCACCATCACCCTGGTCATCGACGGGCACCCGTACGAAGTCACCACGCTGCGCGAGGACACCGAGACCTTCGGCCGCAAGGCCAAGGTCGTGTTCGGCCGCGACTGGGTGAGGGACGCCGAACGGCGCGACTTCACCATGAACGGGCTGTCGGTCGACGGACACGGCGTGGTGCACGACTATGTCGGCGGGCTTGCCGATGTCGCCGCACGCCGCGTGCGTTTCATCGGCGATCCCGACCAGCGCATCGCCGAGGATTACCTGCGCATCCTGCGCTTCTTCCGCATCCACGCCGCCTTCGGTGTCGGTGAGCCGGACCGCGACGGCTATCTCGCCTGCATCCGTGGCCGCGCCGGGCTGGCCGGTCTGTCGGCCGAGCGGGTGCGCATGGAAATGCTGAAGCTGCTGGTCGCAGGCGGTGCTGC
Source organism: Bradyrhizobium sp. UFLA05-89 (assembly GCF_059803475.1). NCBI lineage: Bacteria > Pseudomonadati > Pseudomonadota > Alphaproteobacteria > Hyphomicrobiales > Nitrobacteraceae > Bradyrhizobium > Bradyrhizobium sp. UFLA05-89. The sequence goes on from NZ_JBANBA010000167.1 coordinate 9,373, forward strand.
GGCCGCGATGCTCGCCATGGCCGACGGTGGCCTCTTGCAGTCGCTGATCGGTGGCGTCGCCTATACCGGCTCGCTGGCGAGGATGATCGCGATCGAGCACGAGCTTGGCCTTGCCGCGAGCGCGACCCGGCGCCTTGCCGGCTTGACTGTCGCCGTCACCGAGGATGCCAAGCGCGTGGCATCGCGGCTCAGGCTCAGCAATGCGGAGGCCAAGGCGCTGGATTCGATGGGGCATCGCTGGTGGCGGTTCGCGAGTACGGACGAAGCCAAGGCGCGGCGGCTGCTCTATCGGCTCGGCGTCGAGCGCTATCACGATCGCGTGTTGCTGGCCTGGGCGAGGGATGCCGGCGAGGCGACTTCGGCGCGCTGGCGCGAGCTTGCCGAACTGCCGCAACGTTGGATGCCGCCGAAATTCCCGCTGAAAGCCGCTGACTTCATCGCGCGCGGCATGGCGGAAGGGCCCGCGCTCGGACATGTGTTGACGCTCGCCGAGGACGCTTGGCTTGCCGCGGATTTTCCCCTAGAGGAGGCGGCGCTCGCTTCCATCGCCGATCAAGCTGCGGCACGCTTCAGCCGCGATCAGAGAACGTGACCATCGTATCAGGCTTTGCCGATATCTCGGTTCTGCAGCTCCTGCTGGTCGCGTTGATGGCGTTGTTTGCTTCGATCATTGGTGGGCTCGCAGGTTACGGCACCGGCGCCCTGATGCCGCTGGTGCTGGTGCCGATGGTCGGCGCCGAACCCGTGGTGCCGATCATCGCGATCTCCGCGATCTTCACCAATCTTAGCCGCGCCATTGCCTATGTCAGCTATGCCGATCGCCGCCGCGCTCTCGTCGTGCTCGCCTGCGCAGCGCTGACGACGGCGCTCGGTGCCTACGGCTACACGCGCCTCACCAATGCCGGCGCGGCGCTGGTGATCGGCACCATGCTGATCCTCAGCGTGCCGCTGCGCCGCGTGCTGCGCCGCCGCCAGGTCAAGATCGGCAACACGGGCCTTGCAGCAGGGTCGGTCGGTTATGGCGTGCTGGTCGGCGGCACCTCGGGCTCGGGCGTGATCCTGCTCTCGCTGCTGATGGCCGCGGGCCTCGAGGGCGCGGCGGTGATCGCGACCGATGCGATGATCTCGCTCGGCACCGGGCTCATCAAGATCTCGGTGTTCGGCCTCGCCGGCGCGGTGACCGCGCAGGTGCTGGCGTTCGCGCTCCTGATCGGCGGAATGGCGGTGCCTGGGGCATTCCTCGCAAAGGCCTTCGTCGAGCGGATGCCGGTGCACATCCACGCCGCGATCCTCGACGTCGCTGTCATCACGGGCGGGCTCGTGATGATCTCGGCCGCGGTGAAGCAGCTCGTCGCCTAAGGCATGACGAGATTGGGGGCGGTCATCCCAAATTTCGCAATGATGGCATCATGCCCCTGATTTGCCCGACGCGTCAAGCGATTTCGTAAAATCCGTAAAAGGTCGCGTCGGCAATTGCCGGCTACTTTGCATGGGGTTGTTTTCGAGATTTTTGTCGGACGGGGCGAAAGCCGGAGGCCAAACCCGATCTCGTCGCGTTTTTCGAGTGGCTTTAGGTTAGCACGATTGGGCCGCGGGCTCGGTCGAACCTCCCCCGCGTGCGGGGGAGGTCGGCGCGAAGCGCCGGGTGAGGGCTCTCTCCCCTTGGGGATTGTCCACTGCGGAGACACCCTCTCCCCCGCAAGCGGGGGAGGGAGCGCACTTCCGACGTGGCAGCCATCGAATCCAATCTCGTAGCGCCTATTCGTCGTCCTCGTCGTCTTCCTCTTCGTCCTCGTCTTCATCCTCGTCGTCTTCGTCCTCGTCCTCTTCGGGCTCGGCCTGTTCGAGAACAGCGAGCGGCAGTGTCTCGCGAAACAGGTTGCCTTCGATGCCCATCCAGAGGCACAGCACGTCCTCCTCCTTGACATCGACGACGGTCAGCGGCTGGCCGCCGGATTTCAGCATCACGACATCGCCGGCTTTCAGTTCCATGGATTTGTCCTCTGTGTTGATCGACGCGGCAACGCTAGCAAGCCGTCATGACATGCCGATCACGCATCGGGAGAGAGACTTCGTTCCTGTGGATGATCTCAGCTGCGCTCGCTCACCGCGGTCCGGATGGGCGTGCACTGGTCGCTGAACAACCCGATGACATCGCGCGCCAGCGGAACATGACAGAGGAAACCGGAGGGACGGTATTTCACCCTGATACGCTCGAGCTGGGCCATCGTCAGCGTCATGTATGCATCGATGCGTCGGGCCTGTGTGTTGAGCCTCTCCTTGTAGTCTTCCTGCTGCTTTGAGAGTGCCGGTTTCCCGCTCTGGTTCATATCGATTGCGGCGCCCGGCCTGCCTCGCAGTGCCTCGAAGCAATGGTGCATGATCAGCACGTGGTGCTTGGCGCTCCACCAGTTGATGTTGACCACCTTCCGCAACGGATCGACCGCGCCGCTGCCCGGCAGTCTGGCACAGAGATCGACGTAGGTCTTCGGTCCATTGGCCGTCGGATCCGTGCACAGCTCCTCGTTCGGCGGCCCGTGATCGCTGCCGTCAAAGATGGCTCCCTTGAAGTGCGGCAGATTGGCTTCGGCGTCGCAGTCGAAATTATACTCGGTGAGCAGCGTGTCCGTGAGCGGGTCCTGATCGAGGGCGCGCGGAGCGGCCGGATCGCGGCTGAGATCGCTCGGCCAATCGATGTAGATCTCCGCCTTGCGCGCGAAGACGAGCCCGTTCTGTCGCAGCGCCGTCCGCGCCTTGGAATAGTCCGAAGCGAGGTCGGACGCTGCCTTCGCGTCCACTTGCACGACGGCAGAATCCGCCTTCGCCGTCCGAGCCTCGGCATAGTCGGCGAGGATGCTCTCTTGAAGCATCTGGACCTCGGCGAAGGCGTTGGAAATCTCGATGAAGGTCGAAGTGGCTGCGGCCATGTCCGCCTTGGCCTGCTCGCCGACTTTCTCCTCGTAGGAATTGAGATACTGGAAATAGCCGCCAAAAAACCCGGTGAGCAGGGTGACGATGGTTAGTCCCTTGGTGACGGAGAGGCGACTGTCCCAGGACTGGATGCTGTCCCACAGGCCCGGCTTCTTGGCGGGCGCCTGCGCGCGCTTGGTTTCCTTCGGAACGTCCTGCATCGCTGCCTCCGTTCGCGCCTCAACCCCCGCGCCCGAGCGCTATCGTACCGCAATCGCGGATTGCGGTCTGTGACGAATTTCACTTGCGGAGGTCGCGGCTAGGGCAGGGGCAACAACTCGGTCAGCGAGCGGATGATGCGGTCGGGCTTGATCGGCGATCCCGCAGGCAGGCCCTCGCCATGCACGTCCATCCAGACGGCGTAGATGCCGAGGCGCTGCGGCGTCACGACCTCCCATTCCAGATTGTCGCCGATCATCCAGGTATCCCCGGCGGTGACGCCGAGCGCTTCCATCGCGTGCAGATAGGCGCGCTCCTCGGGCTTGCCGAAACCGTGCTCGCCCTCGATCTGGATGTGGTCGAAGCG
>NZ_JBANBA010000168.1:0-12415 GCF_059803475.1 Bradyrhizobium sp. UFLA05-89
GAAGAGCTGGCCTGCAATCGAACAAAGAGCTGACCAACCACCTTGACACACCAACTCCCCATGTGAGCAATCCAGACTCTCGCCGCGTAAAGACTCTGGATTGCTTCGTCGCTTCGCTCCTCGCAATGACGGGAGGCTACTACTTCCCGCCGCCGCGGCTCAGTAGAAATACGCCCTGCTCGCCGAACAGATTCCATACCCACCAGGGCAGCCTGAGCCGCAGCGGGCGGCCGTAGAGATCTAGCGCTTCGGCGCGCTCCATCTTCACGCCGATCTCGTCGCAGAGCTGGACGAAATCCTTGATGGTGCAGAAATGGATGTTGGCAGTGTCGTACCATGTCGCCGGCAGATTCTCCGTGCGCGGCATGTGGCCGCCGATCAGGAGTTGCAACCGCATCTTCCAGTAGCCGAAGTTCGGGAACGACACGATGGCGCGGTGGCCGATGCGCAGGAGATTTTCCAGCACCACCTTCGGCTGCCGCGTCGCCTGGAGCGTCTGCGACAGGATGACGTAGTCGAAGGCGTCGTCGGGGTAGTTGAAGAGGTCGGTGTCGGCGTCGCCCTGCACCACCGCGAGCCCCTTGGCGACGCAGCGGTTGACGCCCTCGCGCGACAGCTCGATGCCGCGACCGTCGATGCCGCGATTTTCCAGGAGCTGCAGCAGATCGCCTTCGCCACAGCCCACGTCGAGCACCTTCGAGCCGTGTTTGACCATCTCCGCAACCAGCAAATGGTCGGCGCGAAACTGGCCGGACTGTTCGGTCGCAAGGCCGCCCAACGGCAGCACTTCCTGTACAGACATGGCTAGCCGCCCTTGCCGTTGAGGCCGCGCGCCTTGCCCGCGGATTGCAGGAAGGCGCGTGAGATATCGAAGAATTCGGGGACGTCGAGCAGGAAGGCGTCGTGGCCGCGATCGGTCTCGATCTCGGCGAACGACACCCGCGCGCTCGACGCGTTGAGCGCGTGCACCAGCGCACGCGATTCCGAGGTCGGGAACAGCCAGTCGCTGGTAAAGGACACCACGCAGAAGCGTGTCTTGACGCCGGCAAACGCCTTCGCCAGCACGCCGTCATGGTCGCCGGCGATGTCGAAATAGTCCATGGCCCGCGTCAGATAGAGATAGCTGTTGGCATCGAAACGCTCGACGAAGGACGAGCCCTGGTAGCGCAGATAGCTCTCGACCTGAAAATCGGCATCGAACGAGAACGTCGGCAGCTCGCGGTCTTGCATGCGCCGGCCGAACTTGCGGTGCAGCGCGGCATCGGAGAGGTAGGTGATGTGCGCAGCCATCCGCGCCACCGCCAGCCCGCGATGCGGATGGATGCCGTGATCGGTATAGCGGCCGTTGTGCCAGTCGGGATCGGCCATGACGGCCTGGCGGCCGAGCTCGTGGAAGGCGATGTTCTGCGCGGAGTGCCGTGTCGAGCAGGCGATCGCGAGCGCGGAGAACACGCGCTCAGGATAGGCCGCGGTCCATTGCAGCACCTGCATGCCGCCCATCGAGCCACCGACCACGGCAAACAGCGTGTCGATGCCGAGACGGTCGATCAGCATCGCCTGCGCGCGCACCATGTCGGGGATGGTGATGATGGGAAAATCCAGGCCCCACACCTTGCCCGTCGCCGGATTGAGCGAGGCAGGTCCCGTCGAGCCCATGCAGCCGCCGATCACGTTGGCGCAGATGATGAAGTAGCGTTGAGGATCAAGAGGCCGGCCGGGCCCGACCAGGGTCTCCCACCATCCGGGCTTGCCGGTGACGGGGTGGATATTCGCGACATGCTGGTCGCCGGTCAGCGCATGGCAGATCAGGACGGCGTTGGAGCGCTCGGCATTGAGCTCGCCATAAGTCTGGTAGGCGATCTGGAACGGGCTGAGATCGATGCCGCAATCGAGCGCCAATGGTTGCTCGGCGCCGAAATACGCAACCTGCGAACTCGGATGATCCGCCTCGTGCGAGCGCTCTTCGGCGATCGCGGGGCTCGGTACTGACGTGACGCCAACCATCTGACCATCGACCTCGTTGGCGACGGCCCTCAAGCCGCCGCTGACATCAGGCCATGAAAAACCCGGCCTGAACGATAGGTTCGGCCGGGATCGGATGCGTCCCCGGCCTGTTTAGCGAGTTTTTTAACGTGGCTGCAAGCCGGCCGGCTCAAATGACCACGGAACAGGCAAAAACTAGTTGCTGGAGCGGTTTTCGTCAAGCCGCTGTACCGATTAACCAAAAGGGAGCCTTGCGAAGTCAGGCGAAATGACCGTCATTTCTCTTTGCTTTCGGCGTCCATCCTGCCTAATCAAGACCCATAGCGCCGGCGGGTCCGCCTCGGCCGATCCGCTTTTGAAGACCTCTCAACAGCCTCTGGCCCAAATGTCCCAACGTCCGCCCGCGCCACCATCGTTGCAGGAATTGCGCAAGGAGATCGATGCGATCGACGAGGAAGTGCATCGCCTGCTGATGCAGCGCGGCGACATCATCGATCGCCTGATCCAGGCGAAGCAGACGCAGGAGGTCGGCTCGGCCTTCCGGCCGGCGCGCGAGGCCAGCATGATGCGCCGCCTCGTCGAGCGACATCGCGGCATCCTGCCGCTCGACACCATCGAGAGCATCTGGCGCGTCATCATCTCGACCTTCACTTACGTGCAGGCGCCATTCTCGGTGCATGCCGACGTTTCGGTCGGCGAGTCCGCGATGCGGGATTCGGCGCGCTTCCATTTCGGCTTCACCACGCCCTATGTGCCGCATTTCAGCGCGCAGGCCGCCGTCGAGGCGCTGGCGAAATCGAAGGGTGATCTGGCCCTGGTCTCGGCGATCTCGAGCCGCACGCCATGGTGGAGCGAGCTCGAGGCCGAGGGCGCGCCGAAAATCATCGCGCGGCTGCCGTTCCTCGAGCGCGCCGACCATCCGGCCGCGCTGCCCGTCTTCGTGATCTCGCGGGTTGCCGACGACGCCATGGTCACGGAGGTCCAGACCTGGAGCGTGCGCGTGTCCGGCTGGAACGCCGACACGGCGAGGGCGCTGGCGCCGCTCGCCGACATCGTCGCGGTGCCCGATACCGCCTTCGACGGCGCTGCGCTGCTGGTGTCGGAGACCGGCATCGGCTTCGAAAAAATTAAAATGGCCCTGATCCGGGCCGGCGCCTCGGTCCGCTCGTCGGCTCTCGTCGGCGGCCATGCAACGCGCTATACGGTGCCCCCGAACGGGTCGACCAAATCTGATGTGAAGGCTTAAGGCCGCCCCGCATCCTTCCGGAGTAGACGATGTCCCGCCCCGTGCCGAATCCCGGCATTCTCGATATTGCGCCCTATACGCCCGGCAAGAGCCCGGTGCCGGAGCCGGGCCGCAAGGTGTTCAAGCTGTCGGCGAACGAGACGCCGTTCGGACCCTCGCCCAAGGCGATCGAGGCCTTCACGCATGTGGCGACGCATCTGGAGGACTATCCGGAAGGCACCTCGCGCGTGCTGCGCGAAGCGATCGGCCGCAGCTATGGGCTCGACCCCGACCGCATCATCTGCGGCGCCGGCTCGGACGAGATCCTCAATCTTCTCGCGCACACCTATCTTAGCCAGGGCGATGAAGCGATCTCCACCACCCACGGCTTCCTCGTCTACCCGATCGCGACCATGGCGAACGGTGCCAGGAACATCGTGGCGGCGGAGGCGAATTTCACCGCCGACGTCGACGCGATCCTGAAGGCGGTGACGCCGCGCACCAAACTCGTCTGGCTCGCCAACCCGAACAACCCGACCGGCACCTATCTGCCATTCGACGAGGTCAAGCGCCTGCGCGCCGGCCTGCCGTCGCACGTGCTGCTGGTGCTGGATGCCGCCTATTGCGACTATGTGTCTCGCAACGACTACGAAATGGGGATCGAGCTGGTCGCGACCACTGAGAACACGGTCGTTACCCACACCTTCTCCAAGATCCACGGGCTCGCCGCGCTGCGCGTCGGGTGGATGTTCGGTCCGGCGCATATCATCGACGCCGTCAATCGCATCCGCGGTCCGTTCAACGTCTCGACGCCGGCGATGTATGCCGCGGTCGCCGCGATCGAGGACACCGCGCATCAGCAGATGTCGAAGCAGTTCACCGAGACCTGGCGCAACTGGCTGACCGAGGAGATCGGCAAGCTCGGGCTGAAGGTGACGCCGAGCGTTGCCAACTTCGTGCTGATTCATTTTCCGGCAGAGAAGGGCAAGACCTCGGACGAAGCCGACGCCTTCCTGACCAAGCGGGGACTGGTGCTGCGCGCGCTGAAGAATTACGGCCTGCCCCATTCACTGCGCATGACCATCGGCACCGAGGAGGCCAACCGCCTCGTGGTCGAGGGCCTGCGCGACTTCATGGGCGGCGGGAAATGAGCGTCGCCCCGCACTTCCAGCGCGTCGCACTGATCGGCTTCGGCCTGATCGGCGGCTCGATCGCGCGTGCCGCGAAGCTTCAGGGCCTGGCGTCCGAGATCGTCACAACGGCGCGATCGGAGAAGACGCGGGCCCGCGTCGCAGAGCTCGGCATCGTCGACCGCGTGGTCGCGACCAATGTCGAGGCCGTCAGGGATGCCGACCTCGTCATCCTCTGCATTCCCGTCGGCGCCTGCGGCCCCGTGGCGCAGGAGATATCAGCACATCTGAAGCCGGGCGCGATCATCTCCGACGTTGGCTCGGTGAAGGGCACGATCGTCAGGGACATGGCGCCGCATCTGCCGCAGGGCATTCACTTTGTCCCCGCGCATCCGGTGGCGGGCACCGAGCATTCGGGCCCGGATTCCGGCTTCGCCGAGCTGTTCATCAACCGCTGGTGCATCCTCACACCGCCGGAGGGCGTCGACGCAGCCGCCGTCGATCGCTTGCGCGCGTTCTGGGCCGCGCTCGGCGCCAAGGTCGAGATCATGACGCCGGATCATCACGATCTCGTGCTCGCGATCACCAGCCATCTGCCGCATCTGATCGCCTACACCATCGTCGGCACCGCCGATGAGCTGCAACAGGTGACTGAGTCCGAGGTGATCAAGTTCTCCGCCGGCGGCTTTCGCGACTTCACACGCATCGCGGCGTCCGATCCGACGATGTGGCGCGACGTGTTCCTCGCCAACAAGGAGGCCGTGCTGGAGATGCTGGGCACCTTCAACGAGGATCTCGCCAAGCTCACGCGTGCGATCCGCCGCGGCGACGGCGAGGCCCTGTTCGACCACTTCACCCGTACCCGCGCCATCCGCCGCGGCATCGTCGAGATCGGCCAGGACTCGGCGGCGCCGGACTTCGGCCGCCCGCATCCGCCGCTGACGAAGCAGTAGCTGCAACGACGGCGGTGCCAGCCCCTCATCCTGAGGAGCGCGGAACGCGCGTCTCGAAGGATGAAGGCCCGACTGGGGGCGTCGCCCTTCGAGACGCCGCGCAAGCGGCTCCTCAGGGTGAGGTTAAGCATTGTCGTTCGCAGACCGCCTAATACAGCGGCGGGAGCTGCGCGACCTTCAGCGTACCGAGCATCACCGCGCCATCGGCGAAGCGAAGCGGGAAGCTGCGCGCCTTCTTGCCCTCGAGCGTGCTTTCGGTGCCGAGCGCATTGATGCCGGCGGCGACGCCGACATTGGCGTTCTGCTTCACGACCTTGCCGAGACCGGGAATGGCGCGGTCGAGCGCGCCGAAGAGGTTGTTGAGATCCTGCGACTTCACGCCCGGCGCGACGCGGTCCAGCGTTGCCTGCGGCACGCCCTCTTCCAGCATCTTGTCGATGCCAAGCGCGGGAATCACGCGCTCGAGGCCGGTCACCGTCATCTGCAATTCGCCGTCGAGGCGGCCGTTCGGCGAGATACCGAGCGTGCCGGCAGCGACCGCGATCATCTCGCCCTGCTGAATGCGCGACTGCACGATCTCGATATGGCCGCCGGCGGCCTGGAGCTCGCGGAAACGCTGCGGCCACGGCTTTGGCGTCAGATCCTTTAGCCCCGTGATCTTCGAGCGCACGTCTGCTTCGAACGGCTCGGCCAGCAGCGGATGCACGCCCTGGATGCTGCCTTGCGCGATCTGCAGCACGGTTTCGACGATGGGATTGTCGCGCGAGGATCCCTCGGCGAGGCGTCCGTGCAACTCGACCTGCTTGGCCTTTGCAACTGGCACCTGCACCGAGCCATCGACGCGATTGATGGCGGGATCGTCAAACACGATCGAGGCGCGATCCGGCACGGCCGGCAACCCAACCACGCTGCTGCGACCCTTGCTCCAGTTCACCACGAAGGACGTCTGCGTGACGCCGTCGGTCAACGTCGCCGGTGCGGTGAATTCGGCGATCACGAGCTTGGGATCATAGACCTGGGCGACCACCAGGATGTTGTCGAGCTTGGCCGTAAACGGCGTCTTGCCTGCGGTCTGCGAGACCAGCGACACGCTGGCACCGGAACACTGCACCTCGAAGCGGAACGGGAAACCGGCGATCGAGCGCCTGGCGCAATCATAGATCCGGCCTGACTTGGCCTCCTGGGCGCGCCAGGCGTCGGCAGCCACTTCGGCCTGAGAAGCGGCATAGAACCAGAAGCCGCTCCAGGCGACGGCGAGAATCAAGAGCAGGACGGGCGCGATGAAAAGGCCCCAGCGGGGGCGCCGCCTGGCGGCAACGGTCATATCGGACATGCGGCGACCCTTTGACGCCAGATGATGGCAAATGTAAGCGAGGTCGGCTTGCTGCAGAGGGTGGAGAATTCGCTTCGCCTGGGCGGCGGGCCCTGGTAGCGGTGCCAAACATGTCCGAAATCACCCTCCCCTCCGTCACGACGGCCACCGGCGACCTCTGGGTGTTCGGCTATGGCTCGCTGATGTGGCGGCCGGGCTTCGCATTCGAGGAGCGCGTGCCGGCGCGGCTGGTCGGCGAGCATCGCGCACTCTGCGTCTATTCCTTCGTCCATCGCGGCACGCCCGAGAAGCCGGGCCTCGTGCTCGGGCTCGACCGCGGCGGCGCCTGCCGCGGCATCGCCTTCCGTGTCGCTGCGAAGAGCCGTGCCGATGTGGTCGCTTACCTGCGCGAGCGCGAACAGGTGACCTCGGTCTATCGCGAGGTGATGCGCTCGGTGTGGCTCGAGAACGATGCACGGCAGCGTGTCAGCGCCCTCGCCTACGTCGTCGACCGCGGCCATGTGCAGTATGCGGGACGCCTGTCGCTTGCCGAGCAGCACCGCCACGTGCTGCAAGGCCACGGCCAGTCCGGTGCCAATCGCGACTACGTCACCGCGACGGTGAAGGCAATCGAGGCCGAAGGTTTTCGCGACACGCAACTGCACCAGCTCGCGGCTCTCCTGCACAACGATGCGCACTCCCTGCATGATCCGGCTCCAACCGCCGAGCGCTAGCCGCTTGAGGCCACGTAGCTCGGCGCGCTGCCGATGAGCTGCTCCTGCTCTTTCCGTCCAGCTTCGACGATGCGCCCCGTGGCTTCCTCGATCGCGCCCCTCACGCGCGCGATGTACTCGTCCTTCGGCAGCCCAGGCGGCAGCGGATCCAGGAATTCCACCACCAACGTGCCGGGATAGCGCATGAAGGTGCGACGCGGCCAGAACAGGCCCGAATTGAGCGCGATCGGCAGGCACGGCACGTCGCAGGCCGAATAAATCTGGGCGAAGCCGGTCTTGTAATCCGGCGGCGCGCCCGGCGCGCGGCGAGTGCCTTCCGGGAAGATCACGAGCTGGCGGCCTGAGCGCACCGCATCGCGCGCCCGCCGCGTCATGTCCAGGAGCGCCTTGACGCCGGCATTGCGGTCGATCGCGATCATCCCGGTCTTGACCAGGAACTGTCCGAACACCGGGATCTGCATGAGCTGGCGCTTGAGGATGAAGATCGGGCGATCGAAGAATCCCGGCAGGACGAAGGTCTCCCAGAACGATTGATGCTTCGCCACGATCACCAGCGGCCCGGTCGGAATCTTCTCCACGCCTCTGAATTCCACCTTGATGTTGCAAATCACCCGCATCAGGAACAGCGTCGAGTTCGCCCAGCATTCGGCAACCGTCAGCATCGCGCGGGGCGACATCAGAAAGGTCGGCAGCGCGATGATCGCCCAGAACACCAGGACGGCGTAGAACAGCACGTTGAAAACGAGCGAACGCAGGAAGAGCAAGAACATCAACGATCCTAAACGCGATGAGATTAAGTGCAGTCGATCGCCTGGGTTCACCTCTCCCCAGCGGGGAGAGGTCGGATTGCATAGCAATCCGGGTGAGGGGCCGCAGCCTTTCGAGAGACCACACCCCCTCACCCGGATCGCATCTGGTGATCCGATCCGACCTCTCCCCATAAGAGAGGTAACTCTCGGCCTGCATCGATTCAACCAAAACTCATCGTGCTTTAGTTAGTTGGCCTGTGCGGTGGCAGGCCGTTTCGGCTGCACGCCAAGAGGCTGCTCCGACACTTCGGGCGCAACGTCAATCCCGAAATCCTCGAGCCGCACACGCAGCTCGGCGGCAACATATTTGACATATTCCGACAGCAGCAGCCGCAACGTCGAGGATGAGGTCCACCACGGCTCCTCGCGCCATTTGTCGCCGACCACCGCAAACGGGATCAGCGCGATCTCCGGCATCGCGTGGGAGAATTCCACCAGCGCGCGCGGCATGTGATAGTTCGAGGTCACCACGATCAGCGACTTGAAGCCGCGCTCATGCGCCCAGCGCCGCGCCTCAGCCGCATTGCCGCGGGTCGAGACCGCGGAGCGGTCGAGATCGACGCAGCAGCGCATGTAGGACTGGTTCTCCGGCAGTGTCCGCGAGATATCGCTGACCGTGGAGGTCGGGTGCACGCCGGAGATCAAGAGCCTTTGGCCATAGCCCGCAGCTAACAGCTCCATCGCATCCGACACGCGCGACGATCCGCCGGTCAGGACCACGATGCCGTCCGCCTTGCGGTCCGGCGCCAGCTCGGCGCCGCGCAGCTGCGACAGGAACGCGACGAAACCCGCCGCCGCGCCGACGAAGGCGAACGCGAGCATCGACACGAGGGCCGCGCGGAGCCAGCCGCGCGGCAACTTCGGCGATCGATCGTCGGTCGGCGAGGTCATACGATGTAGTGGTCCCTTCCCCTGGCAATTTTAGAAGGTTTTTGGATGAAGTGGAGTCCGGTTTGACGCACGACGCCTTAATCGACGTCGTTCAGCGTCGCGAACAGTGTCTGGCGCGACGCCACCGCCGTGATCGCGCCGATCAGGACCGCCTGCACCGCGAGCACGACGTAACCCGACGGCCGCAGCGAGAAAGTGCCGAGCAGGGCGGCGAACTGGTCGCCGACCGGCGTGCCGGAGAACCAGCCGGCGATCGACTCGGAGAAGCCGAACACCAGCATGGCGATGCCACCGCCGATCACGCCGCCTTCGAGACCGAGGCGAAGGAAATGCCGCAGGAAACGGTTGGCGATGTAGCGGTCGCCGGCGCCGACGAAATGCAGGACCTCGACAATCGGCCGGTTGGCGGCCATCGCGCCGCGGGTTGCGAACGACACCGAGATGATGGTCGCGACGATGACGAGTGCGAGGATGCCGAGGCCTGCGAGCACGGTGGCGTTGGTCATCGAGCGCATCCGCTCGATCCAGGCGCGGTGGTCGTCGACGCTCGCGGTTGGCGCGACCTGCGCCACGCGGCTGCGCAAGGCGGCAAGATCGAGCGCGGTGCCCGGCTGCACGCGGGCGATGATCATGCGCGGCACCGGAAGATCGTCCATCGACAGGCCGGTGCCGAGCCAAGGCTCGAGCAGCTTTCCGGATTCCTCCTTGCTGAACGGCTTGACTTCGACGATGCCGGCTTGCGCCCGCATTGCTTCCGTCACAGCAGTGGCGTCGCGCTCGATATCGCGACCGGCCTGGGGCCGGACCTGGATGGTGATTTCGCTCGCAACATTTGACTGCCATTCGGCCGCCGACGCGCTGACCAGCAGCACCATCCCTGTCGTCATCGAGGCGAGGAAGGTCATGATCGCGACGACCGCGACCAGCGCGCGGCCATGGATCGAGGCGCGCGGCACGATCGGCGACATGTTGCGCGCTTTCGCCGGGACCTGCGGACGCTCCTGTCCGAGATCGACGAAGACGCCGCGCTCGTCGGTCCTATTCATAGACGTGCAACCGTCCCTGGTGCAGCACGAGCCGGCGCGCCTCGTACTGGTCCATCAACCCGATATCGTGGGTCGCGATGATGACGGCGGTGCCGGACTTGTTCAATTCGATGAAGAGCCGCAGCAGCCTGCGACCAAGCGTCGGATCGACGCTGCCGGTCGGCTCGTCAGCGAGCAGAAGCTGCGGCCGCGAGATCACCGCGCGCGCGATCGCCGCGCGCTGCTTCTCGCCGCCCGACAGAATCGGCGGCAGCGCATCCATGCGCTCGCCCAAGCCCACCCAGCGCAGGAGATCGATGACCTCCTTGCGGTAGCTGGATTCGCTGCGGCCCATTACGCGGAACGGAAGCGCGACGTTCTCGTAGGTCGTCATGTGGTCGAGCAGGCGAAAGTCCTGGAGCACGATGCCGATGCGCTTGCGTAAATCGGCGATCTCGTCCTTGCCGAGTAGCGAGATGTCGTGGCCGAACAGATTGACGAGGCCGCGCGTCGGCCGCAGCGACAGGAACAACAGGCGCAGCAGCGAGGTCTTGCCGGCGCCCGAGGGGCCGGTGAGGAACTGGAAGGAGTGCGCCGGGATCTGGAAGCTCAGGTCGCGCAGAATCTCCGGCCCCAGACCGTAACGCAATCCGACATTTTCGAACCGAACCAAGCTCAGCTCCGGTCGAGGTGGGGGCGCGGCGCACGCCGCACAGCTCTGCCGCACGCGATGAAAGCCTTGTGCGGCCGTTATGGTTTCCGATTCGTTAACGGTCGCCTTGTAGCATCGAAAGAGCCCGGTTCCGCTATGGCTGGGTCATCGCCGAGGCTGGTCCATGCACATCGTATGCCCCCATTGTACGACATCCTACGCCATCAAGCTCGCAAGCCTTGGGGCGAATGGGCGCACCGTGCGCTGCTCCCGCTGCAAGGAGACCTGGGTGGCGCGGCCCGAGGACGCCGTCGAGGAAGTGCAGGAGAAAGCTAACGCATCGGCCATGGCCGCGGCGAGCCAGGCCGAGGACCCGTCCGATATCGCGGAGCAGTGGAACACCTACGCCCGGGAGGACGCCGCCACGCCGGTGGTCGACAGCCCCTCGATCGCCAGCGACTGGCCCACCGAGGAAGCCAAGGACGACGACTGGTCGGAAGCCGAGGCGGCCGACGACGAATTGGCCGGAGAGCCGCACCAGTCCTGGTTCCGCGGGCTGTTCCGCCGCCGGGCTGGGGTCGCCCGTCCGGTGAGCCGGCCGCCGCGAAAGTCCCATTTCGGTCTGCCGACCGCCTGTGTTGCCATGGGCGCGCTGGCCGTTGCTCTCATGGTCTGGCGCGCCGACATGGTCCGGCTGCTGCCGCAGACCGCGGCGTTCTACAAGATGATCGGCATCGAGGTGAACCTGCGCGGCCTCGCCTTCAGGGACGTCAAGGTCACTTCAGAGACCGTGGACGGCAAGCAGGTGCTGGTGATCGAAGGCGTGATCGTCGGCGAGACCAGAAAGACGGTCGATATCCCCCGCCTGCGCTTCGCCGTGCGGGACGCGCAAGGCGCCGAGATCTACGCCTGGAACGCGGTGCTGGAGCAGACCGTGCTTCATCCCGGCGAGCGCGCCTTCTTCAAGTCGCGCCTGGCCTCGCCGCCACCTGAAGGCCGCAATATCGATATTCGTTTCTTCAACCGGCGCGACATTGCCGGCGGCAGCGCGTGACCGAGGCTGCCAGCTTCCATAAAGGTTTGGCCCGATGCCAAAGGTGCTGATCGCCGATGATGAGGAGTCCATGCGCACGCTGGTGGCGCGGGCCATCGCGATGGACGGCCATCAGACTGTCACCGCGCAGGACGGCGCCGAAGCGCTGGAAATCTTGACGCGCGAGGACGGCGCGTTCGACCTCCTGCTCACCGATATCCAGATGCCCGTGATGGACGGCATCGCGCTCGCACTCTCGGCCGCGCGCGACTTTCCGGACCTGACGATCTTGCTGATGACCGGCTTTGCCGACCAGCGCGAGCGCGCGTCGAACCTGAACGCGCTGGTGCATGACGTGGTGACGAAGCCGTTTTCCGTGGCGGACATCCGCAACGCAGTCGCCGGCGCGCTCGCGGCGAAGAAGGGGTAGGCGGTACGCCAACCTCGCACTCCTCTGCATGCCCCGCGAAAAAGCGGGGGCATCCAGTATTCCAGAGACGCCCGACGTTCCATGAACCGCTGCGGCGTACTGGATCGCCCGGTCGAGCCGGGCGATGACGGCTGAGGGTTTAGTAAACACGTCCCACCAACTCGTCATTGCGAGCGCAGCGAAGATTCCATGGGGAGTGGATAGCGACCGGGTCTGAGGCCAGACTGAGGTTGCTGAA
>NZ_JBANBA010000169.1:0-12369 GCF_059803475.1 Bradyrhizobium sp. UFLA05-89
TGGCACGTCCGGTTCGGCGAGAGGCGTGCAGAAACCAGCCGCCGTGAGGCGGTATGGCGCTGCGCGCCTACTCTACCCCTTGGTTTTCTCGGGCCGCGCCTATCGCGTCCTCGATGGCGGTCGTGAGACCGGAGGCGATCGACCTGCACCCGGAGGGCCGAAATGAAATGGAGGGCGGCCGGCAGCGACTTTCTTGGACCGCGAGGAATGGCGCGCAGCGCCAGGGGAAGAAAGTCGAGGACGGGCGTTGCAGGGACAAGATCGAGAGCCCGCGAAGCGGGATCGGCCTTCGGTCAGACCAGCCTCTATCGAGGACGCAGATGGGTGCGCCCGTCGCGAAAACACATGGAATGAAGGCAGGCGGCCCTATCGGCTATTCGGGTCTCAACGCAATGGGCGTCGGGCGAAACGTCGTTCACTATAAGCAGGCCACCTAAGCGCCGGGTCATCACCTGCCAGGGAAACTATCGCTGTCGGCAACGTCGGCGGACCTGTCGAAGTGGCCATCGCAAGACCGATAACGAGGCTGCCGACGTTCTCGCCAAGCGGATGTAACCCCGTCCTCCCGATCCATGCCACCGACACGCCTGCGAAGCGTGAAAGATGCCAGCGTCGCTGGACATGGGGCCGGCGAGTCCGGGACGATCTCGCGGACACGCGCGATGCAACGAAGCTCGGCGTGCAGGCTGCAGCCCCACAGCATTGGTGCGGGTTGTGGGCACGATCGGCGTCAACAGCGATCCGGTGCCCGGCTCGATTTCTGTTGGACGCTACTTGGCCGGCGGCCGCAGCGGGCTTTCCGCCCACTTCCGAGCGGCAGGATCGCGCAGCGGATCGTCCTCGCAGACGAGGCAAACGTAGCGAGGCCGGCCGGGAGCTACGTCGTCGGGCACGGCCGCCATCAGCTTCCCGCACTTCGGGCACAGCTTCCGGCTCAGGTAGAGCGGAGTCATGGTTTTTCCTGCCGAGACCAGCTTAGTTCCCGATGCGCCGCGAGCACAACTAGATCGTCGAAGTGTCCGCATGCATCAGACCGCTTGACGCGGAGCGCGTCTCGCACTGAAATCCGGCTTTCAGTGATGTTGCGGGGGTGGCGTCGTGGAAGAATTTTACAGAGGCTTCGCGCAGCGGGCGCGCGATCTAGCCGAGAACGCGGACCCGTTCACCAAGCGTCGGCTACTCGACCTGGCCCAGCGATACGACCTCAAGAGCAGACCAGGATCACCGGGCGGACGGTCCATCCCGCCGCCGCGCGCAACGCCGCCGACGGTGCTGTTCAGCGGTTCCGGCGAGTCCTAACGAAAAGGTGGCAGTGCAGATACGCGGCCGCTTCACCGCCACATCGTGGGCGCGTCGTTAAGCGCCCTGCGGCCTACCTGCATCAAGCTGTCGGGCGTCGTTTCGCCCTGCCTGGCCGCCTCGAGGATCTTCGCCGCGACGTGCGTCCGCGTGCCGGTTTCAGACCGCGACACGGTTTGACAGACATCGTCGAGGACCGCGCGCAGCAGCGCGGTGGTCTGGGCGTCGAACATCGGAGAATGCCCCTCAGTCAATGGACGACAAGGATAACCGCGCCCGCGCGTCCGGGGATTCAAGAAGGTTAAGACGCAGTGCGAAATTTGGCTGCGCCGGTCTGCTCTTCTCCCTTGTGGCGGCTATGGCCTTCGGCCTTGCTGTTGGCCCGGAGCCATTCTGAAGAAAAACAGCCGGAACTGTGTTGCCGCCAACTCAACGCAGAACGGACCTCGCGCAGGCGTATGCGCGGCGCGAGGAGTCATCACCTGCGCCGCGCGATCTCGTCGGCGACCATGCCTTGCGCCCGGACCAGCCGGTCATGCAGGGTCTCGAACATATCGAGGATGTCATCATTAGGCTCATTCTTACCCTGCTCGATGGCTTCGGCGACGAGTTCATCGAGGGGCGTCTCCTTCAATTGGCCCTTCTCTAGAAGCTCGTCATACAGGCCATCACTGTTCGGCTGCGGTTGGATGCGGCCGTCGGAGTTGCACCAGACGGTGAATGTCTGATGTCCGAGAACAGCGTTCTCGACCATTTCCGCATCCAGCGGAATCAGCGTCCCCCAGGCCACGCCCGCTTCGTCGGCGAACCCTGCCACGTACATCCGTTGCTCCACGGCGTCTGCATCGCGAAGCTGGAAGAACGGCGTGAGGATGATTGGAGGGCATTTTGGCATGACGATTTCTCCGAACGGGTTTGCGTCTATAAGCGCAGCGGCGGCATCAGCGCGGGCACCTTCGATCACACGAAAAAGGCAAGGTCTGGGAGCGTCACCTCATCGCCTCACGCCCGCTGCTTGTCTCGCCGCCGAGAATTGATTTGCGCCATCAGGATTGGGCCAAGCGAAAATTCGCCGGCCTCGGCTTTTCGCGTCAGACCGCGCAGATAACCGCCGGCGGAATTGATCGCGGCGCCACGTTGCAGGATGCACGCAACGACGACGGCTGCAGGCACCTCGCCCATGACCGTTTGCGCCTCCTCCCAGGCGCTGGGGCTGATCCCGAGCGTTGATCGAACGACCGCCGCGGTGGCGAGAAAATCTCGCCAGTTCGAAATCCCACCTTTCGCATAATCGACGATGTCCGGGCATGCACTCAGGACCATTCCCAACGGATACGCCCCCTCGGCGACTCGCGATGGTTGAGGTTTAGGCTCAGCTCCCGCCGCCCTGCCTTCTCGGAGGCTAGGTTCAAGCTCAATTAGGGCATCAGTATTTGAATTCTGTATGTGGCGCTCAGAATGGGACTCATTGCCGCTCGGATTCTTAGATTTGATGTGAGCTTCCAGCAGATTGAGCACGTCATCAGCAAGTTGAGACAGCTCGTCGGCGATCGGCTCAAGCTCTTGGCGCGTCGCGCTGCGCGGAATCTGAACAACCATCGCGCGGAAAGCGGCGTGCACCTCCTGCCAATCGGCGGGCCCCTGCCCTGCCCTCCGCGTCGGGACGCCTTCCTCGATGCCGGTTGCAATCATCTTCCCGATGTCGCGCCGGCACAGCGTGATCCGCTCACGCACGAGCTTGAGTGCGCGGGCTTCGGCTTCGATATCGGCCGCCAGGCTCTCGAACTCTTCCGAGCGCACGACGAGCGGCGACAGATCGAAGCCGAAGGCGAGCTCGATTTCGCCAACATCGTCCTTCCGCGCATAGCGCTTGCCATTTGGACTATCGCGTCGAACGATCAGTCCCGCGTCGACCAGCACTGCGAGGTGGCGCCGCAGCGTCGATGCCGGCATGCCGTGCGCCCGCCGACTGAGCTGATTGTTTGATGGGAAGACGATCAGATCATCCTCTCCTGTGAGCGCCGTCTCAGGATGGAAGGTCAGGAGCGCGTTTAACACTGACAGCGCGCGCTCCGACACGCCAAGGCGCGGCCGTGCCGTGCAGATGGCATGGAAGATCTTCCATTTGTGGACGATCTTTTCGGGAGGGCGTTCGGTTGCGACCATCTGGCTTGCCACATGGGCAAGTGTCAACGATCGCCGCCCAAAGGGCGTCGTTGGAGAGTGTGACTGCATGTCTTTGCCTCAGCTGGGCAAAGAAAACCTGCTCGCCGAAACGACGATAAAATCGCGTAGAAACTCTTGACTGCGATTCGCGAAAGTGATTCTCTGTCAGTCGCCAAACTTGAAGAGAAGGGCTTCCGGAACTCCGTTTCGGGGGCCTTTTTCTTTTGCCTTGTCTGCTCCTGGTTCGTGTTTACGGGACGAGGCCGTCAGGCCTCGGTAGTTTCCTGACCACTGCTCGTCTTGGAAAAGGCGTCGAACAGCGCCGGAAGTTGGTCGACAAGAAATGCTGCAAATGTCGCCGAGACATTCTTGTCGAGAGTAAGCTTCAACTCGCGCTCGGCGTGACGCACGTGCGCAATCTTGTCGCCGGATGCGGAAAAGATTGGCCTCTCTTCGGAAGCTTTCGATGTGCCTGCGGAAGATGGACGGCTGGCTGCTGAGAAAGCTGCAAGGAATCGAGCGTCAGTTTCTCGCTCTGCAAATTTCGGTTCAGCGATCGCCGCCCTGACACGTGAGAGCGCCGCTACATCCTTGATCAATTCAGCGAACGTCTGC
Organism: Bradyrhizobium sp. UFLA05-89; assembly: GCF_059803475.1. Classification (NCBI taxonomy): domain Bacteria; kingdom Pseudomonadati; phylum Pseudomonadota; class Alphaproteobacteria; order Hyphomicrobiales; family Nitrobacteraceae; genus Bradyrhizobium; species Bradyrhizobium sp. UFLA05-89. The sequence goes on from NZ_JBANBA010000169.1 coordinate 4,081, forward strand.
CAGCGGGGGCGTCCAACTTTCGGAGCCTTCCCGATTGCTTGAACAACATCGGCTGGAACCGATCGAGCGACAGCGAGGAGTCTCGAGGTCTCCGCCCTATCAATCGACAAGGCGTCTTGCGCGATTGCTCGGCTATGTCCGGCATCTTCGATATGCATCGCGAAGGTAGCGCGCTCAATGAAACTCAGATCTTCGCGTTGTGCGTTCTCGAGTCCTTGCGCCACGACGAGCGCTTCATCTGACAGCGCTCGCAAAATAGCTTTGACCGAAATGCCTAGTTCGCGTGTGGCGCGAACTCGTCGATGACCATAGGCGCTCTGGTAGCGCCCTTTCGCTTCGGGATGCTCCCGAACGAGAATTGGCACCTCCTGGCCACGCTGTGCGATCGACTGTTTGAGTGCCTCGAACGAGCTATCATCCTGGTCGCGAAACCGGTCGGCCAGAGGTGACGGATCGATAAGCGAGGGGTCGATTTCAAGGATCATCGCCCCGGAGGCAATCCTTTCACGCAGCTCCTCGTTCTCTTTCTCAACTCCGGAAAAGGTGTCCTTCAACGAGCGGACTGATCCGGACGAGACCCGCGGCAGGGCAGCGGGCATGTTGTCAGCTGACAACGCGGGTGGCTGCGGGGCGGTGAAAAGGCTCTTGATGGTGTCAGTACGTTTGCTCATCGACCCCACACCTTCTTAAGAAGTTGCGCGATTTCGGCATTGACCGCGTCGACCGATTCCAATGCGCGGTCGTAGGCGCCCCGCCCTACGGCGCCGCGCTCCAGCTCGTACAGTGATTGCTTGGTGAGACCTGCATTGGCGATTGCAGTCGATTTCCACACCGTGGCTTGGAGCACATCCGATCCAAAAAGGGTCCGGAGGAGAGCGACGATCTGAGCTTCGGGCACGTCATTGGGATCGTGACGCGTGATGACGTACCGGATGAAATCGTGATCGAGTCGTCCGCCAGCTTCCTCGATGACAGACATGAGGTCCGACGTCATGAGGAGAAACTGGCTCATTGATGCGACATCGACCATCTGAGGATGGATGGTCACGAGCATCGCGGTCGCCGCGTTTAGCGCACCCATGGTCAAGTAACCAAGTTGGGGTGGGCAATCGATGACGACGACGTCATAGTCGTCGGCGATCTGGTCGATGGCGCTGGCGACGCGGCGAAAGAATAGATCGTGCCCGCGTTCACGACGCTCGACCATGGCTCGAGGCGTGGTGTGCTCGAACTCCATCAGCTCGAGATTGCCTGGCACGAGACCTATTCCGTCAAAATAGGTCGGCCGAACGACATCGCGCATTGGCCGCCGGTGCTCGTCATATCGTATAGCGCCGTAGAGCGTTTCGTTCGCCCCAATGTCAAACTCGGGTTGGTACCCGAACATTGCCGACAGCGAAGCTTGGGGATCGAGGTCAATCGCTAGGACCCGAAAGCCGGCAAGCGCGAGGTATTGCGACAGATACAATGCCGTCGTCGTCTTGGCAGAGCCACCTTTGAAGTTCGCGACGGTGATGATTTGGAGCTTGTCGCCTGGGCGCCGGCGTGGGAGAAATTCCAATGCTTCGCGCGGCCGCGCGTTGGCTAGATACCCGCGCAACTCATGAATCTGAGCCAGAGTATAGGATCGTCGCCCCCCGATCCCCGTCGTCGGGCTCGGCCCGAGTCCGTCGAGAGAAAGTTGTCGAAGGTACCCATCGGATACGCCCGCAATTCGCGCAACTTCCCCCGAGGTGAATGACCGGAGCGATTTGCTCGCTGAAGGCGGGAAAAGCGTCGTCGCGAGCGATCGCAGCTGACCGGACAGAATGCCGGCATGCCGAGAGATCCGCGCAGACGCAGTCTCGCTCATCGTCACCGAATCTTCCGCTAAGCTCGTCATCTACCTTCTCAAGACGGTTTCTGCGCGTCAGACGCCTAATCTCCGTCTTGAGAGATGGCCACGATTCTATGATTTGAGCAAGAAATAAAGGGTTAACGAGTTCTTAACGGCCCGGGGGCGTGCCCAACAGCGAGCAGCGGCATTTCGGGCGTATCGCCTGGCTGTTGTCAGCTGACAACAGCGGCCCCAGCGGCGGCGGAACGAGGCTCTACCATAGCATGATTCGGCCGGGCTGCCGGGGTCCCCCAAGTGTCATTCTGTACCATGCTACCTCTGCTCCGATCGGTGTTGCTACTGTGCGGATGCGCCGGCGCCTCGGTCGATGCGCTGCAAAACCCTCGCTTTTGGTGTCGCGTCGGCGCCCACCGGCGCTTGGCGAGGGGTCGATCCATGCCGTGCGAGTGCCTCTATCCCTGCTTCAGCGCGTCGTTGCGCCGGAGAATCGCGCCCCTCGTAATGTACGGTGTGCTCGCTCACCTGCTCAACCCGATGCCGGGGGCCGACGGTCCCGCAAGAAGCGCCCTCCCCGTCCCGTTGACGAACCCGAGCAGAATGGTGAGCGGCGGGGCGTCGAGGGAGTTTGGCTCGGCCGGTTCGGTGGCACGCTGGGTTGTCGCGGTGTCGATCGACACGATATCGCAGCACTGCGCTGGGTGCTGCCCATCCGAGGCAAAGGTGAGCGCAACACGGCGACAGGTCACCAACCGGTCGGACGATCAGGATCGACCAATCGACCGAGTACGTTCCGAGGCATTCGCGGTTGCTGTTGTTCTGCCTGATGATCACACCAGAGGGCCCGGACTTTCAGCCGACCACCCGCCCCGCGCTGCTTACGGCGAAGGGAGGCAGTGTGGGCCCGCTTCGACCGGCACGCCCTTCTGCGGACCGTCTTGTGCCCGGCCAGATCCAATCTTAGCGCCTGGATTCAGCGCCGACGGCGATGCCCCGCCGTCATCGCGAGACTTGGCAGATGGCATGTTACAGGCGGTGGCGCCAACATCGGATTCCTTCCTAGGCAAGGCGCTTCGATCGCAGGGCTCGTCCATCGAGACGGCCCCCCGCGGATTCACGGATTGTTGTCAGCTGACAACGTCAGCTACCAAGGGGAGGGTGGTGTCACGGTCGGCAGGCGAAAGCCGGACCCTCGACGATCCAGTGGGCATGGGAATCGAGCCGTTTCCGTGCATCGTGGGGAAGAAGGAGTCCGCCGAGGAGCGGGCTAACTATGCTCGGGGCGCTGTTTCGAATCGATCCGTAAGGAAGTTGATCCGCAGCGCCCGGCGTCGGAACGGCTCTCTATTGGCGGGCCATAGGGCCGACCAACAATCCAATTTCGCGAAGTTGCGTGAGCATCATACGGGGTCGATTGGGCAGGGAAAGGCGACTACGCGGCGCCAGCTACCAACCAGCCGCTGGAGCATTGTTGTCAGCTGACAACAACGGCCCCGACCATGGAATGTTGTCAGCTGACAACAATCTGTGCCCACCGGTCATTTGGATCCAAATCGCCAACGTACGTCTGTCCAGTCGAGGCAAGCTCGGTATCGCATCAGTCGCGTCGATCCGTGGCCGATGAATTCACACCTCGGAGGTGAGGGCTGGACGAGATTGTTCTCGCCTGGAGTCCGGGACATGCCCGTGGTCTTGAGGGGATACAGCACCCGGAAGACCGGAGGCATGCGATTTATAGAATGCTAACCATAAGAGACTTATGGCCTCCTGCGCGTCCTTACGGCCTTCTCCCCTAGATTTGGCGAGAATCCTCCCTGCCTTCACGTAGTGTATCCGGAATGTTATATAAGGATACACGGTATGAGCTAGAGGAGCGCCTGATGGCCTTCCATATCAAGAATCCCGAGACCGACGCGTTAGCCCGCAGGGTCGCGGCGCTGAAGAAAATCGGACTGACCGAGGCTGTGCATACGGCGCTCGCCCATGAACTCGAGCGCGAGCAGGGCAAGCCGTCGATGATCGATCTGGGCGTCCAGTTTTGTCGCGACTTGAGGGCGAAGGGCAATCCGCAGGGCGGTAGGCCTGCTGACAAAGCGTTCCGCGACAGCTTGTACGAGGATTCCTGATGTTCATCGACGCTTCGGCGCTCACCGCGATGCTGACCGACGAAGACGACGCGCGCGAGTTACTGGCGCGCGTACAGCAAAGCACAACCCGGCTGACCTCGCCGCTGGCCGTGTGGGAGGCGGCGATTGCCGTCGCCCGCCTGCTCGATCTACCTGTCGCGGCGGCGGCCGAAGCGGTCGAGAGCTATCTCGCGTTGATAGAAATAAAAGTGGTGAATGTTGTGCCTGAAACAGCCCGCATCGCGCTCGACGCCTTCGACCGCTATGGCAAGGGCCGACACCCGGCGCGGCTCAATTTCGGGGACTGCTTCGCCTACGCCTGCGCCCGATATCTTGGCGAACCGTTGATGTTCAAGGGCGCCAATTTTCCGCAGACCGATATCGAGGCGGCCTGACAAGCGCTACTATCGAAGCGCGCCTCCGCGTGGCAAAAGTAATGAACGCTGATTCGCAGCGAAGCCACCGAGGCGACGCCGCGGAAGCCAGCCGTGACCGCGCGGCCGTTCGGAAAGTCGGCCTTACCGACGAGGACATCTGAGCGCGGACGGTGGCCGAAGGCGTCCGGAAGAGGGCAGGGGCAACTGTCCAGCGGCGCATCTCCTCGGCGGTTTGTGGCCGACCGCGGCGACCAGCCGGGCTGGGAGGATCTCGGAACTCGTTAATCTACGAACGGAAATCAGATTCTGGAGGATTCGGAACCAGCATCGCTATGACGGAATCTAAAGCCGTGTTAGCTTCTGTTTCGCCGGCTTCCATTAAGGTTATCAGGACCTTGCCGTTCAGCTGCATAATCCCCGATCCGTTGCCCTGGACCCAGCTCGCCGGCCCGCTTGCAGCTGCCGAGGATGTAGTCGCCCGCCTCGACGAGCGCCTAGCAAAGAGCCCAATCCAGGACGGGTGGATCGCGCGGACTCATTTCACAGACGCCTGCGCGACTCTGTGGCTAGATGGCGAACTTGTCCACCTCGAAGATCTGGTGCTCCACGATGCACGGATGGATATCCGCAGCCCCACTCATGAGGTGACCCGAGCCCATGCCGTGCTGCGCGCCCGTCGCCGCATCGCCACTGAAAAACCTGGCTGGGCGCTGTCGGTGGTCGGCCTCGACAGTTTGCGGGGCAGGGGAGGGCAGACCGACCGCGACGGGATCGACGTCGATCCGACCCAGCGAGACATAGAGAACCATGAGACGGAGGGAGCCAGCGCCGCGTCGACCGCGGAAGCGCCGCTTGCGCTGACCGCCCCTGATGATCGGCTGACTGAGGCCCTCGCCGCGGTCGATGTGGCCATCGCCAAAACCAGCCGCACCCTGGCCGGCGAGAGTGCGAGCCAAGCGCGTCGTCCGATCGAGCGGGACTCGTGGATCTACGATCTCGATTGGAACGAAGACTCGCGCCTGGCTGAATGGCGCGCCATCCTTGCTGAATGCGAAACCCTTCCGCCGACGCTCGCGGCAGCAGTCGCGGTCGATGCCTGGCACAGCATCGAACCGCTGCAGCATGGGGCCTGGCTTGGTCCTTTGCTGGCCGCAGCAACACTCCGCCAACGCGGCAAGACCCGCGCGCATCTCGTCTGCCTGCACGAAGGCCTTAAAACCATCCCGCGCGACCAGCGCCGATCGCGCGACCAAACCGCGCGCTTGATCGCACAGCTCGGCGCGATCACAGCCGCGGCGGAGGCCGGCCTCAAGGCGCATGACCGCTGGCTCAATCAGCGCATGCTACTCCTTCGGAAGCTGTCCGGCCGTCGCTCGACCTCAAAACTGCCGGCGCTCATCGACTACGTGTTGTCCCGCCCGGTTGTCTCGGCCGGCATGATCGCCGAAGAATTGGGTATCAGCGCGCGCGCTGCCCAGGACCTGGTCGCCGAGCTCGGCCTGCGCGAGGCCACCGGGCGAGGGCGGTATCGGGCCTGGGTTATTCTCTAGAAGCACGCCATCCGGTTCTTACACACCGGACACATCGGCCGTCCGTTGATAGAGGCAGTCATCGCCGGAGCTCCTGTTTCGATCTAGGTCGAATCGCTTTGGCGACTCAGCCTTAATCGTCGTTGGTAAGTTCGTCGGGCCACATCTGTGCGCCATGAAGCACGCGCAGGATGCGAACGGTATCGCCATTGATCAGGTAGGCCGCGACATAAGGCGTGCGCGGGATGACCAGCTCGCGCGTGCCAGCGACACGCCCGGGTCGGCCGCTTTCGGGAAAGTCGAGCAGACGCCGCGCAGCATCGGCAATCAGTTCGTCAACATGAATCGCGGCGCGAGGATTCTCGGCTTCAATGTAGCCGAAAATTCCGTCGCGATCAGACAGCGCGTGACGCGACCAGACGAGCTTCACCGTTTTTGTTCCGCCGCTTTTTGAAGCGCGGCGGCGCGGCGTTGTGCGAAATGCCTTTCGACCTCGGAATCATCAAGATCGGGCCGGGTGTCCGTCAAGGCCTGGCGCACCTTCTCACGAAACCAGCTATCGTAAGCTTGGCTATTGCTCACGAGCTCGAGCGGAAGCATCCCTTCGTTGGCCGTGCGCGTCAGCAGGATTCTCACGGCGTCGGAGACAGTGAGGCCCATGTTTTCGAGCACCGCGGTGGCCTTTTCCTTCACGTCCGCGTCGATGCGGGTTTGGACGAGGGCATTCGAAGTCATGGCGATCTCCTTTATTCTCCGAATGTAATGCATTTGAATGACATACGCCAGATAGGTCACTGCGTCGTGACCGGGGGCGGCGCCCGGCCCCGCTTTTTGGGGCGAAGCCGGGCGCTGCGGGATCAATCCCGGTTCGGCCGGGACCAGATGAGCTGGAGGCCGTCCTGGCCCTCGACCTCGATCAGGGTGGCGTAGATCGGAGCCGGGAAGCTCGGGTCATCCAGCTTGACCGAGAGATAGTCGCGCTCGGTGTCGCGAGCGGTCTTCTGCCAAGCCGCACCCAATTCGACGTTGCCGGCGAAGATGCGGAAGTGCGGACCCTTGTCGGTGGGGGTTCTCGACGCGGACCATCTTGGCCTTGGCGTTGAGGGCGAGGGTGCGGACGGTGCCGGTAAAGCCATTGCCGTTCGAGGTGAAGGTGCCGATGGTCGCCATTATGTGTCCTTTCAGGTTTTCCGGGCCGCGCCCACCGCGGCCTCGATGGCTGGCGACAGACCGGAGGCGATCGACCTGCACCCCGTAGGGGCCGCAACATTGTGGAGGGCAGTCGAGGCGCGACTTTCTTGTCTTCCGCGAGGAATGGCGCGCAGCGCCAGGGGAAGAAAGTCGCGACCGGCTGTTGCGGGGACAAGAGCGAGGCGGCGCTTCAGCGACGCCGGCCTTCGGTCAGACATGCCAAATCGACGACGCCATGGGCGGGCCAAGAGAAGCTGCCTGAGGACACCGACCCGCGGTCCACTCCGACGACAGGCCGCCCGCCTGGGCGACTGCAGGCGTTGCCCGCACGTCAAGGTGGGCCGTCGAGCTTCCTACGATCTGGATGGCGCCGCGGCACAGATTCGCTCCCCGAGTGGCGCGCCTTGACACTTTGAGACCGGCGACGTGAGCCGTCTCCCCAGCAGAGCGACGGACCACTCGGCCCCGACCGCTGAGCCGGATCGGGCGATGGGCCGACAAGTCACGGCCAGGTCAACGCAGAGGGCGGAAGCGCGTGGCAGCGACATCGCCGAACAAGGGCCGCCTTCGGCAAAGCTCGCAGCCGAGCGAAGCACCGCTCGCGGCGTAAGGCGGTCCGACAGCAAAGGACGATTAAAGGTCGCACAGGCCTTCGCATTCATTCGCGAAGAGATCTGGCTGCTTGTGATCAGCGTCGGTGGAGAGCGATCGATGAGTAGTATCCGTCTGAGCGAATTATCACAACGATCGCGGATCGAGATGCGTTACTTTACGCTTCGTCGCAGAGCATGCGAGGACAGCAGACGGTGGCATGGATCGATACGGCACTCATCATGCCGCCTCTCCGATGTGGGCTGCCTTGGGCTGCAGACCGTGGAGGTAGGCGACGGCGCGCTGCGCGTGCGCGGCGGCCGCGAAGATAAAGCGCTTCTCATTGCTTAAAACCTCCAACCAGGACGCAAGGTAACTCGCGTGGTCTGCACGCGGCTCGAGCTCCGGCACGATGCCGAGGTCCGCGCTAAGGAAGCAGGCGCCGAGCTCTGCGACAAGCTCCTCGCGGGCGCGCTCGCTGCGGTCCTTCGCGTACCCGCTGAGATCGCGATTGACGCGGTGCGCCGGCGCGGTCCAGTGCCCATTATGCCGATATCGGCATAACGGTCATTATGCCGTAAGCGGGATTATGCCGCATGGCCGCGGTTGATGGCGGTTACGCCTGGTCTTGGCCATGCGGC
>NZ_JBANBA010000016.1:0-110864 GCF_059803475.1 Bradyrhizobium sp. UFLA05-89
AATAAGGACCGTTGACGAAATCCTCGTGCTTCACGTTCGGAAATTTCTGGAAGAAGAAGTTCTGGAACGCCTTGGCATCGGTGGCCGGATCGATTTTGTCAGCGGCGATCACGCGCTGTGCGGTGAAGCCGAGCGCTGTGAGCGCGACGATCGCGGAGCCGAGCCAGATTGCGGAACGCGTCTTCATCACGAGATCTTCGCGGTGGTCGTATCCGACGCACCCTTGTTGTCGACCCAGCTGATCTTGAGGTCGTCGCCCTTCTTAGCCCCCTTGAAGCTGAACTTGACGTAGGGATCCTTGGAGACCGCAGGCCCCCAATCGGCGACGAACACGTCCTTGCCGTCGTGCGCGAATTTCAGTTCCTGGATGAAGTGCGCCGGGATCAGCTCGCCCTTCGAATCCTTGACGAAGCCGGAATCCATGGGGTGCTGGATCAGCGCCTGCACCTCGGTGATGTCGCCGTTGGCGGTGGCGCGTACGCGAATGGTGGATGCCATCGAACTTGTCTCCTAGCCGCCGCAGCCGCCGACGGTGACCTTGACCTCTTTGGTCGCGCTGAAGAGCTTGCCGTCGGCCTCGACGATCGCGACCACGTTGGTGGTCTTTGCCATCTTCAAACGGTTGGCGACGCTCGGGACCGTGCCGTCCGGAATCTTGTAGCTTGCGGCCAGCGCGTTCGGGTTCTCCGCGACGAGGAACGAGATCGAGGTCACCTTGTCGAGCGTCGTCGTCACCGAGATCGGCACCACGCCGCCGTTCTCGGCGATCTCGGGCGCATCCAGCTTGATCTTGTCGGACGGCTCGGCGGTCCTGCCGTAGAGCGCCTTGATCGCGTCGGCCTCGCTCTTCTGCTTGAATGCTTCTTCCGGATATTTGTCGTTGGCCGCGGCGCGCGCCGGCGAGCTCGCGAACGGCAGATTGCCCAGATTGCCGAGGCCGATCAGCGCAACGGAGGCCGCGCCCTGCAGGATCAGGCGCCGCGTCGCGAGAAGGCCGGTCGTTGCACTCATCTCAGTCTCCTGGTCGATCGCCTCAGCGATCCCTTGGGTATCGGCGCCGCTACAGAGTCTGGAGGAAATCAACGATCGCGTTGATCTCCTGTTCGGTCAAAATCCGGTTCCGTCCGAACGGCGGCATCATGGTCTGCGGATTGCGCTTGGCCTCGTCGAACAGGATCGCGAAGAGCTCGTTGCGATCGGGGTATTTTGTCTTGATGTCCTTCAGCTCGGGCCCGATCGTGCCGGGCAGGTCGCCGCCCCTGATCACGTGGCAGGTCAGGCAATTGCCCTTGCCGCGGTCGAAGGCGAGCTTTTGTCCCTCGCTGGCGGCGGATTGGGCGCGCGCGGGCCCTGCGACGACCGCGGCGAGGGCGGCCAGAATGAAGACCAGAGCGGGCTTCCGGGGAAAGGCGGTCAAGGCGTCGGTCCGAGGCGTTAGGTCGATGATCTCGTGTCGAAATATAGTGCTCAAAGCACAAAGGACCTCGCCTGACAATCGCGACTATGCAGGCCGCAAATTGGAGTTAATATCTTTCGCGTTGCAACCGAAGAGACTATCTGTTCGGCAGTTTCGGCTCTGACAGGCCAATGTTTTTGGGGCGTTTCGGCGTCCGGTGGCATTTTTATTTCGTTATCGTTTTTCCGGGGAGCCTCAATTGGCTGAATATGTCGTCGAATTTGGCAAGGACGGCGGACGGGTCGAGCCCGATGGACGGCTCGATGCGCCGGCGTTCCATCGCAATCACGAGCCGATCTGGGCAGCGCTGGAAAAGCATCTTGCTGGCCGCCGCGGCGATGTGGTCGAGGTCGGCAGTGGAACCGGCCAGCACGTGGTCCACTTCGCTCGCCATGCGCCCGATCTCGTCTGGTGGCCGAGCGACCTCAATCAGCGGCATCTGAAAAGCATCGAGGCCTGGCGCGTCCATTCCGGCCTGCCAAACATCCGTCCGCCGCTGCGGGTCGATCTGTCCGATCCGGACTGGTGCCCGGAGATGAAGAGCGGCGAGGGGCCCAAAGAAGGTCCGAAGGATCTCGCGGCGGTGTTCTGCGCCAACGTCATCCACATCGCACCGTGGAACGTCGCCGAGGGGCTGTTTGCCGGCGCCGGCCGCTATCTGCAGCCCGGCGGAACGCTGTTCCTCTACGGTCCCTTCAAGCGCGGCGGCAAGCACACCGCGCTCAGCAACGCGGTGTTCGACACCTCCTTGCGTGAAGGCAACGCGGAATGGGGCGTGTGCGACGTCGGCGACGTCGAGAAGCTCGCGCAGCACGCCGGCCTCCGCCTCGTCGATCTCATCGACATGCCCGCCAACAATCTCACCCTGGTGTTCGCGAAAGCCTGAGGCGCTGTCGACTAAGGTCTGGGCCACACGCCGCGAAGGAGATGTGCCCCCTCCCCCGCTTGCGGGGGAGGGTTGGGGAGAGGGTGCTTCCACAATCGAGAACCCCCAAGAGGAGAGAGCCCTCACCCGGCGTCGTAGCCGATGCAGCGCATCGGCGTCTCCTAAGAACGGCCGCCCAAGGCGGCCTATGCCGACCTCTCCCGCAAGCGGGAGAGGTGAAGAGAGCCCTTGGCTCGCGCTGATGTAATCAATCGGCCGTTCTGGTTAAGCCGCAACAGCGTCACGCCTCGCCGTCGCGCCAGCCGATCCTGCTCTTCAGGAATTCAAAGCCGAGCACCTGGAAGCCGGCGCGCTCCTTGTTGTCCTTGCCGTAGCCATGGCCGCCTGCGGCCGGCTCGTAGAACCAGGCCTCATATCCCATCGCCTGGAGCTTTGCCGCCATCTTGCGCGCGTGTCCGGGATGAACACGATCGTCCCGCCGCGTCGTGGCGATCAGAATCGGCGGATAGGGCTGGCCGGGCTTTGCGGCATGATAGGCCGAATAGGTCTTCAGCCAGTCCCAATCCTCGGGTTTATCAGGGTCGCCATATTCCGCGATCCAGCTCGCGCCCGCGAGCAGCTTTGTGTAGCGGCGCATGTCGATCAGCGGGATCGTGCAGAACAGCGCGCCGAAACGCTCAGGGTACCGTGTCAGCATGTTGGTGATGAGGATGCCGCCGTTCGAGCCGCCCTGCGCCGCGATGCGCTTGGCTTGCGTCACGCCACGCCGCACGAGATCGGCTGCGACCGCCGCGAAATCATCATGCGACAGCCGCTTGCCCGCCAGCCGTCCGGCATCGTGCCAGCGCGTGCCGAACTCGCCGCCGCCGCGCAAATTCGCCTGCACCGTGGTGCCGCCGCGCTCCAGCCACAGCCTGCCGAGCGCCGGATTGTAGTACGGCTTCACCGAGTGAGCGAAGCCGCCATAGGCGCTCATATAGACCGGCGCCGCGCCGGTCTCACCAGCGGGGCCGGTCTGCACATAGGGGATGCGCTCGCCGTCGATGGAGATGGCCTCGTGCTGCGTGACCACGAGACCGTCGGCAGTGAAGGTCTTCGGCGCCTGCTTGAGCACGGTCGGGCTGGCAACGCCGCGCTCGAGCAGCAGCAGCGACGGCGGCGTCAGCGGATCCTGGACGTTGGCGAGCAGGTCGCCATTGCTTCCGAACTCATGGTGGTCGAGGCGCCAGACGTCGACGACGCCGATCTCGGGAAGCCCGCGCAGCGTCTCGCGACTCCAGCCGCCGGGCGAGGGCGTGCAGATCTCATGGACCGGCCGCAACTCGTCGAGGATCGGAAGCACCAGCTTGCCGGCAGTCCAGAACAGTCCTTGCAACGCACGCCGCGGGCCGGGCACGAACAGGACGGTGAAATCGCGGTTGCCGGCGAGAAAGGCCGAGAGCGAGATGCCGAGCACGCTGTCCGCCGCGTACTCTCGCCCTGCAACGATCCATGGCCGCCGCAGCTTCATGGCGAACCAGTCGCCGTGCGCCTGCATCCACACACCGGTCGGCAGGTCGAGTTTTGTGAGCGCGCCGCCCGTGTCGCGGAGCCAGATCGCGAGATTGAAGAAGTCGACCTGATCGACGATCCAGGCGCGCGGCGCCGGTCCGGTGTCGTCGACGCCGCAATAGACCCGCATGCGGTCGGCGGTGGTCTCGAAGATCACCTGCGCCTGCTCGACCTGTTGGCCGCGCTGCCACAGGCGGATCGTTCTGGCATAGCCCGACGTCGTCGCCATGTCCGCGCCATAGGCGCTGGAGAGCAGCAGCGTATCGGCATCGAGCCAGTCGACGCTGCCCTTTGCTTCCGGCAGCACAAAACCATCGTCGACAAAGCTCCTCGTCGCGATGTCGAACTCGCGCATGGTGACGGCGTCGCTGCCGCCGCGCGACAGGTTCAGGATGACCCGCTGATGTCCTGGGCTCGACGTGATCCAGTTCAGAAGCCAGTCCTCGCCCTCGCTGGCGGCGAGCTGGTCGATGTCGAGCAAGGTCTCCCAGGCCGGCGAGGGTTTGCGAAATTCCGCGAGCGTGGTGCGCCGCCACAGGCCGCGCGGATTGGTTGCATCCTTCCAGAGATTGTAGAGATGGTCGCCGCGCCGGCCGACATAGGGAATATTGTCCGGCCGGTCGTAGATGCCAGCCAGAAGATCGCTGTCGCGCTTGAACGCCGGGCCGCCGAATGTCTCCAGCGTCAGGCGATTCTGCCGCTCGACGAAATCGAGCGCCCGATCGCCTTCGATGTCTTCCAGCCAGAGATAGGGATCGTCGTCAGGCGCGGACGGCGTGGGCCTGTCGTCAACGGGCATGATCCGAACTCCGAAAGCGAACTTGCAAAGGCGAATTTGCAAAGGCTGACTTGATCGAGCGCAAGGCTTTGATAGCGCGGCCTGCTAGGTGCTGTCCAATTGCACCCCCGGCATGGCCCGCGCCCGTTTGCGCCGGTTGTTCGTCCTGCCGCGCCCCTTCATAGTGCCGGGAATCAACAAGCGCCGCCGGGTGGGAATGCCGATGTCAGACGTGACTTTAGCCGACGAGATTGCCAATGACCGCGTACGCGCCAATGTGGTGCGCCTTGCGGCGGCGCAGGCGCTGACCGGCGCCAATTCGGCCGTGATCTTCGCTACCGGCTCGATCGTCGGCGCGACGCTGGCGCCTGACATGTCGCTGGCGACCGTGCCGCTGTCGATGTATGTCCTCGGCCTTGCCGCAGGCACGCTGCCGACCGGCGCGATCTCGCGGCGCTTCGGCCGCCGCATGGCCTTCATCATCGGTACGGCTTGCGGCACGCTCACCGGCCTCGTCGGCTCGTTCGCGATCCTCAATGGTTCGTTCGCGCTGTTTTGCGTCGCGACGTTTCTCGGTGGCCTCTACGGCTCGGTCGCGCAATCCTACCGCTTCGCCGCCGCCGACGGCGCCAGCGCGGCGTACCGGCCCAAGGCGGTGTCATGGGTGATGGCGGGCGGCGTGTTCGCCGGCGTGCTCGGTCCGCAGCTCGTGCAGTGGACCATGGACGTCTGGCCGCCCTATCTGTTCGCCTTCAGCTTCGTGGTGCAGGCGGCGGTGGCGCTGATCGCGATGGGCATCGTTGCCGGCGTCGACATGCCGAAGCCGGCGGCGGCCGATCTGCATGGTGGGCGGCCGCTGCTGCGCATCGTGCGGCAGCCGCGCTTCATCGCGGCGGCGCTGTGCGGCGTCATCGCCTATCCCATGATGAATCTGGTGATGACCTCGGCGCCGCTCGCCATGAAGCTCTGCGGCCTCAGCGTCAGTGATTCCAATTTCGGCATTCAATGGCACATCGTCGCCATGTACGGCCCGAGCTTCTTCACGGGCGCCCTGATCGCGCGCTTCGGCGCGCCGAAAATCGTCGCCGCCGGTCTCTTGCTGGAGGCGGGCGCCGCGGCGATCGGCCTCTCCGGCATCACCGCGATGCATTTCTGGGCCACACTGATTGTGCTCGGCGTGGGCTGGAATTTCGCCTTCATCGGCGCTTCCGCGCTGGTGCTGGAAACGCATCGCCCGAACGAGCGCAACAAGGTGCAGGCGTTCAACGATTTCCTGGTGTTCGGCATGATGGCGATCGGCTCGTTCTCATCGGGCCAGTTGCTCGCGAATTACGGCTGGTCGGCGGTGAACATGGTGGTGTTCCCGCCGGTGCTGCTCGGCCTCGCCGTGCTGTCGTTCGCGTCCTGGGCGCGCCGCCGCAAGGCGCGGCTGGAAGCTGCCATGGGCGAGTTTCCGGATGCGATTTGAGGTGGCTGCTGTTGAGTTCTTCCCGCAGCCTCAGAATCGTAGCGTGGGCAAAGGCGCAAAGCGCCGTGCCCGCCACTTGGCTCTCCGCTGCGTAACAAGAATTGGTGGGCACGCTTCGCTTTGCCCACCCTACGAAGTCACACCTCGCGCTGCTTCAGTAAATCCTCCAGATCCAGCCGACGCGTGAACATCGCGAGCTTGCCATCCGGGGTAAGCGGCCATTGCTCCTTCGGCCGGTCCCAATAGAGCTCGACGCCATTCTCGTCGGGATCGCGCAAATACAGCGCCTGGGACACGCCGTGGTCGCTCGCACCATCCAGCGTAATGCCGGCCGAGAGCACGCGATGCAGCGCATCGGCCAGCGCCGGCCGCGTCGGATAGAGGATCGCGGTGTGATAGAGTCCAGTCGTGCCAGGCGGCGGCGGCGAGCCGCCCTTGCTCTCCCAGGTGTTGAGGCCAATGTGGTGGTGATAGCCTCCGGCCGAGATGAAGGCCGCGCCGGAGCCCATGCGCTGCATCAGCTCAAAGCCGAGCACGCCGCAATAAAAGCCGAGCGCGCGGTCGAGATCGGCGACCTTCAGGTGAACATGGCCGATCCGGGTCCCGGGATTGACTGCTGGATTTTGCGACATGCTGCTGCTCCGTTTCTCCGCTCCACATAGGGGTTGCTGCGAGACAGTGGAACTGGCCTATCCAGAAACCCAGCGTTTCCGGATTGGCAATTAGCTCAGCTCGGACACCTCGCCCTCAGGCAGCTCGAACTCGAAACTGTTCAGCGTCATCGACACCAGCGTGTAGTAGCCGCACAGGCCGATCACCTCGACGAGCCCGCGCTCGCCAAGCAGCGCGACCGCCTCGTCATAGAGGCCCTTCGCCAGCCCATGAGCCTCGTGCAGCGACTTCGCGACGTCGTAGATCATCTTGCCCTTCGGATCGTCGAACTCCGGCGTGCGGCGGTCGCGGATCGCGTCGATAATCTCTATCTTCATCCCGCCCTGAAGCGCCAGGCGCTTGTGCGCATACCATTCGTAATGCGCGGTCCAGTGCCGCGCCGTCACGAGAATCGCAATCTCCGAGAGCTTTGCGGGAAAGACGGTGTTGAAGCGCATGACCTCGCCGAGCCGCGTCGCGTGGCGCGCCATCTCGGGGCTGTTGAGCCAGGCCATCATCGGCGCCGGCGGCTTGCCGCGTTTTCCGGCAATCGACTCGTCATAGGTCTGCCGCTGGTCGTCGCTCATTTCGCCAGGCGAAAGTAGTTTTAGGCGCATCGTCGTTTTTCCTGTCTTTTCAAGCTTCGCCGTGACGGCGAGTATAGCCCGATGACGAATAAGGTGAGTAGCCGTCGCACGCGGAATAGGTTGAATTCCGCGGTGCGATGGCCCAGAGTCATCAGCAACAAGCTGACCTTGATGGACGGAAACGACCCATGACTGACTCTAAAGCGCCGGATGCTGAATCAATCGAGCTCGAAACATTCCGCAACGAGACCCGCGCCTGGCTGGAAGCCAACTGCCCGCCGGAGATACGCAAGCCCGCAACGTCGGATGCCGACGTGTTCTGGGGCGGGCGCAACGCGAAGTTCTCGTCCGAGCCGCAGCGCGTCTGGTTCGAGCGCATGCGCGACAAGGGCTGGACCGTGCCGGACTGGCCGAAGGAATATGGCGGCGGGGGCTTAAGCGCTGCCGAGCACAAGGTGCTGCGAAGCGAGATGGCAAAGATCGGCGCGCGGCCGCCGCTGTCGAGCTTCGGCATCTGGATGCTCGGCCCGGCGCTGCTGAAATACGGCACCGAGGCGCAGAAGAAGGAGCATCTGCCGAAGATCGCGGCGGGCCTGATCCGCTGGTGCCAGGGTTACTCCGAGCCCAATGCCGGCTCCGATCTCGCTTCGCTGCAGACCCGCGCGGAGAGCGACGGCGACGATTTCGTCATCACCGGCCAGAAGATCTGGACGTCCTATGCGAACTACGCCGACTGGATCTTTTGCCTGGTGCGTACCGATCCAGCGGCGAAGAAGCATGACGGCATCAGCTTCATCCTGTTCGACATGACCTCGAAGGGCGTCTCGACCAAGCCGATTCTCTTGATCTCCGGCTATTCGCCGTTCTGCGAGACCTTCTTCGACAATGTCCGCGTGCCGAAATCGCACGTCGTCGGCAGCGTCAACCGCGGCTGGGACGTCGCAAAATATCTGCTCCAGCACGAGCGTGCGATGATCTCGGGCATGGGCGAGCGCGGCGTCGGCCGTCCGCTTGGCCAGATCGCAGCCGATTCCGTCGGCTCCGATGCGCTGGGGCGGCTCGGCGATGCGATGCTGCGCGGCCAGATCGCGAGCTTCGATGTCGATGAAGCGGCGCTTGCAGCCTGCGCGGAGCGTGCGGTCGACCTCGCCAAGGCCGGGCAGGCGCATCCGGCGTTCTCCTCCGCGATGAAATATTACGGTACCGAGCTCAACAAGCGCCGCTACGAGATCCTGATGTCGGCCGGGGGCGTCGACGCGCTGGAATGGGAGAGCGAGCGTTCAAAGCAGGGCGCCCGTCCGCGGGCCTGGCTGCGCACCAAGGCCAATTCGATCGAGGGCGGTACGTCCGAGGTGATGCTCGGCATCGTCGCAAAACGCATCCTCGATCTGCCGGGGGCTTAAGAGAAGTCCTCGTCCTGAGGAGCGGCCGCAAGGCCGCGTCTCGAAGGACGGCCTCATGGTTCGAGACGGCGCTGACGCGCCTCCTCACCATGACGATCAACACCGAATCCAGTCGAACAGCACTTTGTTGGAGCCCACCATGGCCCTCGTCCTCACCGAAGAACAATCGATGCTCCGCGACTCCGCGCGCGGGCTGATCAGCGACAAGGCGCCGGTGTCGCATTTGCGGCACTTGCGCGATAGCAAGGATCCGACCGGCTTCTCCAAGGAGCTCTGGCACTCCTTCGCCGAGATGGGCTTTTCCGGCCTCCTCGTGCCGGAAGAGTTCGGCGGCAGCGGGCTCGGCTGCGTCGAAGCCGGGATCGTCATGGAGGAGATTGGTCGCACGCTGATGCCGTCGCCGTTCCTCGCCACCAGCGTGGTCGCCGCGTCCGCGCTCACGCGGGGCGGCAATCCCGTACAGAAATCGGACTATTTGCCGAAGATTTCGAACGGCTCGCTGCTCGCCAGCCTCGCGATCGACGAGGGCGCCAAGCACCGGCCGCTCCAGACCAATCTGCAAGCCGTCCGCGCCGGCAACGGTTTCAAGCTCTCCGGCGCCAAGGCGCTGGTCGTCGACGGCCATGTCGCCGACCTCCTGATCGTCGCGGCGCGCACGGCGGGGTCCGCCGGCGAGCGCGAGGGGGTGACGCTGTTCCTGGTCAACCCTGCGGCGAAGGGTGTCGCCGTCGAGCGCACCATCATGGTCGACGCGCATAATGCGGCGCGCATCGAGTTCAACAATGTCGAGGTCAATGCCGACAGCGTGCTCGGCGAGGTCGATCAGGGCGCCGGCCTGCTCGACGGCGTGCTCGATATCGGCCGCGGCGCGGTCGCCTCGGAAATGGTGGGCCTGAGCGAAGAGGTGTTCGGCCGCACCGTCGAGTATCTGAAGCAGCGCAAGCAGTTCGGCAAGCTGATCGGCGAATTCCAGGCGCTGCAGCACCGCGCAGCCGAGCTCTATGTCGACATCGAGGTCACCCGCGCCGCCGTCATGAAGGCGATGCAGGCGCTCGATGCCGACGTCGCCAAGGCGGCCTCAGCCGTCGCGGTCGCCAAGGCGCGCGCCGGCACCACCGCGACGCGCGCGGTGCAGGAAGGCGTGCAGATGCATGGCGGCATGGGCATGACCGACCAGTTCGACATCGGCTTCTTCATGAAGCGCGCCCGGGTCTGCGAGGAATTGTTCGGCGACGCGAACTACCATGCCGAGCAGCTGGCACGGGCACGAGGGTATTGAGCTCTATCCCCTCATGGTGAGGAGGCGCGAAGCGCCATCTCGAACCATGAGAGCCCGGCTCTCGCGTCTCGGCCTTCATCCTTCGAGACGCGCGTTCCGCGCTCCTCAGGATGAGGGGAGAGAGCGGCACTTGCGTTGAACGAAGGTAGGCGTCATCGCCCGGCTTGACCGGGCGATCCAGTACGCCGCGGCTTCTCCGCATACGTCTGACGCCTCTGGAATACTGGATCGCCCGCCCCAGTGCGCAATTGCGCACTGGGCGGGCGATGACACTTGTGCTTGTGGTGGGTGCGCGCCTCAAGCTCGTCATTGCGAGGAGCGAAGCGACGAAGCAATCCAGCCTGTCACCGTGGAAAGACTCTGGATTGCTTCGCGGAGCCTGTCATCGGGCCGCGCTTCGCGCGGACCCGGTGGCTCGCAATGACGGCACAGAGACCTCTCACCGCATCGGCGGCGCGTACTGCACACCGCCCGCGTTCCAGAGCTGGTTCATGCCGCGCGGGATCTTCAGCTTGGATTTCTCGCCGATATTGCGCTCGTACATCTCGCCGTAATTGCCGACGTGGCGGATGATGCGCACGGCCCAGTCCTTGGTCAGGCCGAGCTGCTCGCCGTAATTGCCTTCGGTGCCGACCAGGCGCATCACCTCGGGCTTCTTCGACTTCAGCGCTTCGTCGATGTTCTCCGAGGTGACCCCTAATTCCTCGGCGTTGATCATGGCGTAGAGCGTCCACTTCACGATCATCATCCAGTCGTCGTCGCGCTGGCGCACGACGGGTGCGAGCGGCTCCTTGGAGATCATGTCCGGCAGGATCAGGTGATCGCCGGGCTTGGACAGGTTGAGCCGCAGCGCGTAGAGCTGAGAGACGTCGGCGGTCAGCGTGTCGCACTTGCCGCTGTCGTAGGCCTTGACCACGTCCTCGAGCTTGTCGAACTTCACCTCTTCATATTTCATGTTGTTGGCGCGGAAGTAGTCGGCGAGGTTGAGCAGCGTCGTGGTACCCGACTGCACGCAGACCTTGCTGCCGTCGAGATCCAGCGCAGTCTCCTTGTTGCGCGAGCGCGGCAGCATGAATCCTTCGCCGTCGTAATAGGCGACCGCCGGGAAATAGAGGTCGTAGTCGAGCTCACGCGCCATGCTCCAGGTCGAGTTGCGCGAGAGGATGTCGACTTTTCGGCTCTGCAACTCCTTGAAGCGCTCGCTGGCGTCGAGCGGAATGAACTTGGCCTTGCTCGGATCGTTGAAGATGGCGGCCGCAACCGCGCGACAGAAATCGACGTCGAAACCGGTCCAGTTGCCCTTGTCGTCGGGAATCGAGAAGCCCGGCAGACCCTTGTTGACGCCACAGAAGACCTCGCCGCGCCGGACCGTGCGCTTCAACGTGCGGGTGTCGTACATCTCGTAGACAACGGCCAAAGCACCGACCAGGACGGCGACCGCGAGCCCGATCAGCAGGCCGCCTCGAAAACTGCGCATGATTTGTCTCTCTCGAAAAATCGGGAAAAGGAGTTTGGACGAAGGGGGACAGCATGATCCGGAAGAGTGCGAAGCGGTTTTCCAAAAAGATCATGCTCAACGATAACCCCTAGAGTTCGGGCTTCTGCCGGATCACCACCTTGGTCCCGACCGGGACGCGATCGTAGAGATCGGCGACGTCATTGTTGACGAGACGGAAGCAGCCCGACGACACCTTGGTGCCGATCGTATCAGGACGGTTGGTGCCATGGATGCGGTAGACGGTGGTGCCGAGATACATGGCTCGGGCCCCCAACGGATTGCCGGGGCCGCCGGCCATGAAGCGCGGCAGATAGGGCTGGCGCTGGATCATCTCGGGAGGCGGCGTCCAGTCCGGCCACTCCTTCTTGTTGGTGATGTTCACCAGCCCCTGCCACTGGAAGCCATCGCGGCCGACGCCGATGCCGTAGCGGATCGCGCGCCCGCCGGGCTGCACCAGATAGAGGTGACGCTCCGAGGTCGAGATGATGATGGTGCCCGGCGCTTCGGTCGTGCGGTAATACACGACCTGCTTCTGCCATTCCGGGTCGAGCTCGTAGCTGTCGTCCGCGATCAGGCCCGGCTCATCGCCGCGGTCGGGCTGCTGGGCGGAGGCGTAGGAGGTGGAGAGGATCAGGCCGAGCGTGGCGATGAACATCCCGGTCAGACGACGAAAATCCTTCATTTCAAGCTCTCCCCGCTGCCACAGCGTAAATCAATCGGACGCATCAAAACTCAGGGGCAGCTTCATGGCAAGTTAATGGCGCGCCCGACTGGTATGTCATTAGGATGCTTTGGTTTTTTGACATGTATCAATGCCACAAACCAAGGGGCATGGCGCGAAAAGCCGTGCTTGCCACATCCCCGTGGGGCGAGGCCTGCTAGATCCGGTTGTTCTCAGGCCCGATCCCGAGCCGCCGGACGATCTCAGTGCCCACGGCGCGCGCCTCTTGCCGCGAGCCGATGCGGGGGCTGCGAAATCTTTGTCCGGACCGCAATCTGATCACGACGATGCAGTGCTCGTCCTCGGATCGGCCGCGGCGCTCGACCGTGATCGCCTCGACGTCGCGGCCTTCGATATGGTCTGCGCGCAGGCTGCCATCGCCCGACAAGCGTTCAACGCGAATATCGCTTTGCCGGATGATCCAGAAGGCGCCGGTCACGAGATTGGCATATCTGTGAACGGCGAATGCGGCGATCGCGCCGATCGGCAGGAGCATGATGTCGATCAGGCCGGGCGGCAGGCCACGCCAGAGCTTGTAGGCGTAGGGAACGGCGGACAGTCCGACGACAATCAGTGCGACGATCCTGATATCCCTGCTGGAGAACGGCTCGACAGGCTCGCCGAGATGCATCTCGGGATTGGCGGCATCGAGCGGATTGACCGGCGCCTCGACATTGGGAACGCCGAATTGTTCGGCGATCCGGGCGACGGTGTCACGGACATGCGTGACGTCGGAGAGGGGCGGGGACGTCAGGCGCTCCCCCGACTTAAGCGTGAAGGCCAGATGGAAGCGCGTCGTGGAAGCCTTCCGTCCCTGGACCTGTCCCTGCACCTGCAGTTGCGAGATTTCATCTTTCGTGACGATCCTGGTGCGGAGCCGTCCGAACGGACGCTGCTGACCGATCAGGATTTCATTCGGCGTGATGATCCACACCACTGCCGGTGCAAGCATGACGCCGCCGATGAACGCCGCTCCGAGGAGCAGCGCAACCACGGAGATGATCAGTTCCAGGATATCGTGCGCGAACAGCCCTGGCGTGAAGCAAAGCGAAACGATTGCCGCAAAGCCGGCCACGACCAGCCGCTGCGCAATTGAGGAGCCTTCACGAAGGCGGATGTCGTCGCTGGTGGTCGCGTCGTCCATTTCGGGCGGTCGATTCCGTCAACGCGAAACTCCACGGACGCATCCGTGGAGTCAAGCAACAACGGCGGCATCCGAAACCAGACTAGTGATGCCCGCGCAGGCTCAGCTATTGGCATTGAGCAGGCGCGCGACCGTGCGGTCGATTGCGTCATAACTGCCTTCGCCTTCGTGCTGGAAGACGATCTTGCCGGACTGGTCGATGACGTATTGCGCCGGCCAATACTGGTTGCGGTAGGCATTCCAGGTCCGGGAATCGTTGTCCTGCGCCACCGGATAGGTGATGCCATGGCGCTTCAGGGCGGCCTGCACGTTTGAGGCCGAGCGCTCGAACGGGAATTCCGGCGTGTGCACGCCGACCACGACCAGGCCCTTGTCCCTGTATTTGGCGTAAAGCTCGGTGACATGCGGCAGCGTGTTGACGCAGTTGACGCAGCCATAGGTCCAGAAATCCACCAGCACGACCTTGCCGCGGAGATCGGCGAGGCTCAGCGGCTTCGAGTTGAACCAGTTGCTGATGCCGGTGAAGTCCGGTGCGGTGTTCTGGCTGGCGGCTGCGACCTTGATCTGCGCCGCGGGCGCGGCCTCGTCGCAGATGCCGGGAATGACGGCGCCGGTCACAGCGAAGCCGATCAATGCGGCGGAGACGGCGAGCAGTTTGAGAGTCATGAAAACGTCCTCCGGTGAAGATGAGGGATGGTCACAGGCCGATCTGGCCGGTGGGATAGAATCCGGTGAGCCACGCCACGATCAGCGTGTCGTATTGGAAGTAGGCGGCGAGCGCGAAGGCGATCACGACGACGCCAAATGCCTGCTGCAGGCGCGGCGAGATGCGCGCGACGCTGGCTACGCGCGTGGTGACGGCCTGTCCGCCATAGGCAATCGCGAGCATCGGCAGCGCTACGCCGACCGCGTAGGCGATCAGAAGCGTGCCGGCCCAGGCCAGGTTCTTCGAGGTCGCAACCAGCGTGAGGATCGAGCCGAGCACGGGACCCGCGCAAGGGGTCCAGACCAGGCCGAGCGTGGTGCCGAGCAGCAGCCCGCCAAGCGCGCCTTCGCGCTGCGCGTTCTGCGAGGCGCCCAAATCAAGCCAGCCATTCAGCCGGATCGACAGCCACTCGAACGGTGCCGGCCACAGCATCAACAGGCCGAAGCCGAGCAGGAGAACGGCGGCCGTCGAACGCAGTACGTTCGGGTCGAAATCGAACAAGCGCGTGATCGCGCCGAGCAGCAATGCGGTCGCGGAAAACGAAATGACGAAACCCAGTGCAATCATTGCGGGCCGCAAGTATCCGGCGCGGCCGATGGATGCGCCGAGCAGGATCGGCAGCACCGGCAGCGTGCAGGGCGCGGCGATGGTGAGGACGCCGGCAAGGACAGCAAAGATCAGGTCGAGCATCAGGGCACTCGTGGATGGGTCACGAGGCTATTCGGGATGAAGCCGCACGTCGTTACAGAGCGTCACGCGTTCGTGACGGGCCGCTGTGGCCGTCTGCTACGCTGCGTTCCGGGGAGGGCTGGGGAGAGGGATAGCCCCAGGCGGGGTCGGAGCTCGTGGCATCCCTCCCCCGCAAGGGGGGAGGGAATGAGAGACTTGGTGCCCGCCTCACTCAAGCGCGTCGCACCAGTGTCTCGTGATCACCCCCAAATAGAAAACGACCCGGAGGCGGGCACACCGTCCGGGTCGCTAGTGGTTCTTGGGAGGTTTAAGCAAAACCGTATGGGAGGTTTATAGGCAGGAAGTTTTTCCGCCTGATGTTGTGGTTCGTTTCAATTGTTTCGTCGGCGGTAACGCTTGCGTGTCCCGGGATGGGGCCGTGGAGGGTTCTATCCCTTTGAAATCACAAATCTTTAAGCGGCGAAGCGGTCGACGCCGGCAACCTTAAGCAAATCGGCGAGCTGCTTGCGGGCGTAGAACATCCGGGTCTTCACCGTGCTCTGGGGGATGCCGATGATCTGGCCGACCTCCTCCACCGATTTCTCGTGGTAGTAGACGAGGTTGATGATCTCACGGTGCGCCGGCGACAGCTTTGCCACGCAGGCGCGCAGGATCGCGCTGGTGTCGTTGCGGTCGAGTGCGGTTTCCGGGGTGTCGTGCTCGTCCGGGATCTGGCGCACGTCCTCCTGGTCGATGTCCTCGAAGCGGCGTTGGCGCATCGCGGTCAGCGCCTTGAAGCGGGCGATCGAGAGCAGCCAGGTCGAGACCTGCGAGCGGCCCTGGAATTGGCTGGCGGTCCGCCAGACGTCCAGGAAGACCTGGCTCACGAGGTCTTCGGCGGTGGTGGCGTCGCGCACGATGCGCAGGATGAAGCGGTACACCCGCACATTGTGACGGCAGTAAAGAATATGCATGGCCGTCCGATTGCCGTCCGCAATGCTCTCCAGAAGCATTTCGTCCGATGTCGCCTGAGCGGCAATGATGCCCTGGCTGGCCTGGGCGTTGATGGCGACGACGTTCTGCATGACTAGCTCCCCGTAGCGCCGCAACCGAGCGGCGTTTCCTTAGGTGAAAGTGTTAAAGAGCCAGCGTTTCGGGACGTCTGCGCGACAAGCGGAAAATGGTTTCGTGCGCCGCCAAATTGTTTCGTCGCGAGGCCTGCGATGAAATATTCGGAGCAAAAAAGCCAATTATTTCAATATACGGGATTTGCGAGACTGCGGACTATGCGGGGGGCGGGAACGAATCTTCGGCTTCCGCGTTCGTGCGCGGCCGAAAATCTCGATGTCGTCCTGGCGAAAGCCAGGACGACGCCATGATGCGATGCGCGCGCTACGCCTTCTCGCCGGCCGGCGAGAACAGATAGCCGCCGCCTCTGATGGTGCGGATCACGGCGGGCTTGGTCGGGTCGGGCTCGATCTTGCGGCGGATGCGCATGATGCGCAGATCGACGGCGCGGTCGAAGGCCTCGGCGTCGCGCGCATTGGCCAATTCCAGGAGACGCTCGCGCGACAGCACGCGCTTCGGATTGGCCGCGAACACTTTGAGCAGCCCGAATTCCGATGCGGTCAGCGGATGCTCGTTGCCTTCGTCGTCGCGCAGCGCCTGTGCTTCGAGGTCGAGCCATTTGGTCCCGAAGCGCACCAGCTGATCCTTGTCGGATTTCGCTGCCGCCGTTTCCGCCGCCACCGCCTTCGCCGGTGTGCTCCGACGCAGCACCGATCGGATGCGTGCCATCAATTCCCTGAGCTCGCAGGGTTTGGCGACATAATCGTCGGCGCCGAGTTCGAGCCCCACGACGCGGTCGATCGGGCTCGCGGTCGCCGTGAGCATGATCACCGGAACGTTGATGCGGCTCTTGAGGTCACGGATGATCGACAGGCCGTCTTCCTCGGGCATGTTGAGATCGAGCACGACGAGATCGGGCATGCTGCCCTGGATCGCGGTGCGCAGGGATTTGCCGCCGTCGCACAGCGTCACGGTGAAGCCGTGCATCTTGAGGTAATCGCCGACCATTTCCCGGGCCGGGGCCTCGTCGTCGACGATCATGATGTGCTGGCTCTGGGTCATGTCATTCAGATCCTGGCACTCAAACTATGGCATTTCGGTCGCGGGTAAAGTGATGGTGAAGGTCGAGCCCTTGCCGGGGCCGCCGCTGGCGGCGGTCACCTCGCCGCCATGCATGTCGATAATACGCTTGACGATCGAAAGCCCAAGGCCTGTCGAGCTCTCGCCCGCGGTCGGTTTTGCGGAAAGTCGCTGGAATCGGCCGAAAAGACGGCCCAAATCCTCCGGCGAGAGGCCCGCGCCCTCGTCGTTGACGCGAATGACGGTGTCGTTGCCCTCATGCGTGACGGTCACGTTGATCTTGCCGCCGATCGGACTGTATTTGATCGCATTGCTGATCAAATTGTCGATCGCCTCGCGGATCCGGTCGGTGTCGCACATGGTGACGATGTTGGCGGGGGCGGTGACGCTGATGGTCTGCTGCTTGTTGACGGCGAGCGGCTGGTTGGCCTCGGCGACCTCCTGCACCAGGGATGCGACGTCAACCGGCTCGCGGCGGATCGTGATGTCGAAAGCGTCTGCCATTGCGTCCGAGATCAGGTGATCGACCATCGTGGTCAGGCGTTTGGTCGCATCACGGATGTGATCGACCTGGGCGATGACGCCGCCGCTCGAGGCGCCCGTGGTGATTAGCTCCTTCAGCATCTCGGTGCGGCCCAGAATGACACCGAGCGGATTCTTCAAGTCATGAGCGACGGTGCCGAGAATCTCGTTCTTGAAGCCGTTGGCGCGCTGGAGCCGCAGCCACTGCGCGGAGAGGCGCCGGTTGGCCTGCATCAAGGCCCGGGTGCGCTGGGCCACACGGTCCTCGAGCTGGGTATTGGCGTCCTGCAGCTGCTGATAAAGGATTACGTTGTCGAAGGCGATCGAGAGCCGGCTGGAGAAGATCTCGACCAGCGAGCGGTCGGTTTCCGAGAGCTCGCGCTCGGCCTGCAAGAGCACCACGACCTCGCGGCCGCTGCCGGTGCGCAGATAGATCACGCTGCGATGGTCGGCGAACTCGTTCTTGCGGCGCTGGAAGGCGGCTTCCACGAGCGCGCGCAGATCGGGGTCGAGCGCTTTCGACGTGGTGGTGCCGATGAAGCGGCTGTAGCAGCCGGAGCCGGCCAGCACCGACAGCTCGGCGCCGGCCGTACCGCCGTTGTCGCGCAGCACCAAAATACCGGCGCAGTCGACGTTGAGCAGCGAGGCGAGCTGCGTCAGCACGCCCTCGGCGAGCCGCTGCATCGACTTGAAGTCGTAGAGGGTGGAGGCGGCGTCGATGATGATCTCGAGCCCGCGCCTCGTCTGCACCATGCGCTCGAGCTGTTGATAGGAGCGCAGCGCCGCAGTCAGCGAGGTGAACAGCTTGTCGGCGGTGAGCTCGGTCTTCGCCTTGTAGTCGTTGATGTCGTACTGGACGATGACGCGTCGCTCCGGCGCCTGACCCGGCTGTCCCGTGCGCAGGATGATGCGGACGGTCTCGTTGCGAACCTCGTTGCGGATGAATTCGACGAGCTCGAGCCCCGCGACATCGGTCTCCATGATGACGTCGAGCAGCACGGCGGCGATGTCGTTGTGCTCACGCATCAGCTTGCGGCCCTCCGTCGCCGAATAGGCGGAGAGGATTTCGAGACCCTGGCCGTTCAGGCTGTAGTCGGAGAGCGCAAAGCGCGTGCCGTCGTGCACGGCCGGATCGTCGTCAATGACGGCGATCTTCCACTTCCGCGCAGTCGTATCCTCCGCCGCGGTGGCGGTGTCGTCGATCAGGTGGAGGACATCGTCCTGTTCGGCCATTGAGAAGTCCCGTCAGTCTCTGTGCTTTGCGCGCCGCCCTTGGCGACCCGGGGCATGATAATGCGAAAAGTGGTGCCTTGTCCCAGCTTGGATTCCAGCATCATCCGGCCGCCGAGCTGCTGGGTAACCAGGTTATAGACGATATGGAGGCCGAGACCCGTGCCGCCTTCATTGCGCCGGGTGGTAAAGAAAGGGTCAAAGGCCTGCCGCTGCACGTCCGGCGTCATGCCGGCGCCGTCGTCGGCAAAGCTGATCTCGATGTCGTCAGACCCGCGAGGCCGTGCCGAGATCGAGATGGTGCCGGCGCGGCCGTCGGCGAAGGCGTGGTTGGCGGCGTTGAGGAACAGGTTGGTCAGGATCTGGCCATAGGAGCCGGGATAGCCGTCGAGCAGCAGCCCCTCGGGCACGTCGACGTTGAGCGTGATCGGCGAGCGCTTCAGCACCGGGCGCAAGCTGGCGATGATCTGGTCGGTGGCCTCGCTCAAGCTGAACTGTCGCCGCTCGGCATGGGAGCGGTCGACCGCGACCTGCTTGAACGACTGGATCAGCTCGCCGGCGCGCGTGAGGTTGGCGACGAGTTGCTGCGAGGCGTCGCGCGAGGACTGCACGAATTCCTCCAGCTGCGAGCGGCGCAGGCCGCCATCGCCTTTGAGCTGCGCCTCGAAGATCTCGCTGCGCCGGGCAAAACTGGAAGCAACCGTGAGGCTGATGCCGATGGGGTTGTTGACCTCGTGGGCGACGCCCGCAACCAGGCCGCCGAGCGCGGCAAGCCGCTCGGCGTCGATCAGGTTCTGCTGCGCGGTGTTGAGCTCGAGGAGCGCGCTCTCGGCCTTCTCCTTCGATGCGCGCAACTCGTCCTCGGTCTTGCGCTTGGCGATCGCGTTCTCGCGGAATACCTCCACCGCGCGCGCCATGGCGCCGACCTCGTCGCGTGCCTTGATGCCCTGCACCTCGCGGTCGAGATCGCCGATCGTGATCGCCCGCATCGCGGTCATGATCTGTTGCAGGGGTAGCCGGATCGACAGCGCGATGAGCACGCCGACGGTGAGGATGATGCCGAGGAAGATCACGGCGATCGACAGCACCCGCCGCGAAATCTCCGACAGCGTGCGGTCGAAGGTCTCCTGCGCCCGCTGCTCGCGCTGGCGCATCTTGGTCGAGAGGTCGTCGATGGCGCCGATCGCCTCCGCCTGGCTCGCGTCGATGGTGTTGCGCAAGAGCTCGGTGCGACTCGTGAGCTGCTCGGAGAGGTTTGCAAATCCCTCGCGCAGCGCCGAGGTGCGGGTGGCGAGGCGCTCCAGCGCCATCCGCTGGAGATCGTTGTCGGCGAGATCCCTCATCACAGGGATGGTCTTCTCGATCGTCTCGGTGTTGCGGCGGGCGTCCTCGGCGGAGGCCGACGCCAGCGAGAGATAGTAGGAATTGGCCGCGACCAGCATGGCGGTGAAGGCCTCGCGGGACTTGCCGAGCGAGGGCCAGATCAGCGCGTCGCGATGGCCGGTGGCGCCTTCGATGATGGAATAGAGCCCGGCCATGTCCTTGGCGGGTCCCAGCACCTGGTCCTCATAGGTCTTGGCGATGGTCGCCTGCACGCTGCGCAATTCGCCAAAACCGTTGAGGAAGCGCTCGGTGGTGCGCTCGAGCTCCTCGACCGAGCCCGACAGCATCGGGTCCTTGGCGGCGCGGTTGGTCAGCGTGCCCAGCACGGCCTCGCGCAGCAGCAGGATCTCGGCGAACAGGTCCGGGCTCGGCTGGTTGATGTAGCGGTGGATGAGGTTTTGCAGGCGCCCGGTCTCGCTTTCGAGCAGCGCCAGGATCTTGTCGGACTCGCGCACCTGGCGCAGATCGTCCCAGGCCGAGGCCAGCACCTGCGCCCCGTTCCAGATCATCGCCACCAGCACCACGACCACGGCGGAGTTCAGCGCAGCGATCGACAGGATGCGCCAGCGGATCGGGACGGCGCGCAGCACGCCGACGATACGGGCGCGCAAGCGTCCGACCGGGCCGGGCGGCCTTTCCTTCTGCTCGCTGTATCCAAGCGCTGCCAAGAGGCCTCACTCCACCTTGCGAATACGTTCGATCAGCTCGGCTGCGGCAGGGTCCTGCGCGGCCTTGGCGTAGATCCCCGCCATCGCGTCCTCGAACGGCTTGCGGTCGATATCCTTGACCACGGTGACGCCGGCGGCCTGTGCCTTGCGCTGTGACTGCTCCTCCAGGTCACGCCACTTCTCGCGCATGAAGTGGCTGGAGCGCAGCGCGGCCTCGCGGAAGACCCGCTGGTCCTCCGCCGACAGGCTTCGCCACGCTTTTAGCGAGATCACCAGCACCTCCGGGCTCATCGTGTGTTCGGTCAGCGTGTAATAGCCGGCATATTTGTAATGGTCCGTGGTGACGAAGGACGGCCAGTTGTTTTCAGCGCCGTCAATCAGATGAGTCGCGAGCCCTGTGAGCACCTGCCCATAGGGCAATTCGATCGGCTCGGCGCCGAGCGAGCGGATCATCGCCGACATCAACTCCGACTGCTGCACGCGGATCCGCAAGCCCCTGAGGTCGGCCAAGCTCTTCACCGGCCGGACGCCGTTGTAGATCGACCGCGCGCCGGAATCGTAGAACGCAAGGCCCACGAAGCCGAAAGGCTCGAAGCTGCCGAGGATCTCGCGGCCGATCGGCCCGTCCAGCACTTTCTGCATGTGCTCGATGGAGCGGAACAGGAATGGCATGGCGAGCACATTCATCGACGGGACGAAGTTGCCGATCAGCGCCACGTTGGTCCGGTTGAGGTCGATCGCGCCGACCCTTGTCTGCTCGATCGTCTCCTTCTCCTCGCCGAGTTGGCGGGAGTGAAACACCTTGACCTCATGCCGGCCGCCAGTGCGTTCCGCGATCAGGGCGCCCATGTAACGCAGCGCCTGGACGGTCGGGTAATCCTCGGCCTGGGTGTCGGCGGCGCGAAACTCGCGCGCAAACGCCCCCGTCGCGCACATCGCGAACAAGAGCACGACGAAAATCACCCCGGTCCGCGAGAGTTCGGCACGGCTCAACACTGGCACACTCAACCCCTCAGTGATGGAGTCTAAGGCGGGAAGAAAAGGTTCAATGCAATCTAGCAGAAGGTCAGGGGAAGGCTATCCTGCTGCGATCGGCAAACGGGCCGATTGTGCAGCGCGGCCGGTTCTTCTTCCCGATTGAAACCTGCCATGCCTCGCCTTAAGCAGGTGCAGGGGCAGAAGTCGTCGCCTTTTGTTCGCGCAAGACGGGATGAACGATGGTGGTTAGAGCCTTGCGTCTTTTGCAGACCGTCGCAGTCACAGCGGCCTTCGCCTTGGTGCAGATTGTCCTGGCCTCGCCGGCCCGCGCCGCGACCGACATCCAGCTCTGGCACGCGATGTCCGGCGAGCTCGGCCGGCAACTGGACAAGCTCGTCTCCGACTTCAACGCCTCGCAATCCGACTACCGGATCGTGCCGAGCTACAAGGGCAACTACACCGAGACGGTGACGGCGGCGATCTTCGCCTTCCGCTCGCGCGGCCAGCCGGCGATCGTCCAGGTCAACGAGGTGGCGACCGCCACCATGACCGCGGCCAAGGGCGCGATCTACCCGGTGTTCAGCCTGATGCAGGATCAGAACGAACCGTTCTCGCCCGACGCCTATCTTCCGGCCGTCTCGGGCTATTACACGGACGCAGCCGGCAATCTGCTGTCATTCCCGTTCAACGCCTCGACGCCGATCCTTTACTACAACAAAACCATGTTCCGTGACGCCGGCCTCGATCCGGAGACGCCGCCAAAGACCTGGCCAGAGCTCGCGGCTGCCGCAAAGCGCCTGCGGGAGCGCGGGGCCGCCTGCGGCTTCACCACGTCGTGGCCGTCCTGGATTCATGTCGAGAATTTCTCGGCGTTTCACGATCTGCCGCTGGCGACCAGGGCGAACGGCTTTGCCGGGTTGGATGCAGAATTGAGGATCAACAACCCGGTCGTCGTGCACCATGTCGCTGAGCTTGCCGAGTGGCAGAAGGACAGGGTGTTCGACTATAGCGGCCGCGGCCAATCGGCCGAGCCGCGTTTCCAGAACGGCGAATGCGGCATCTTCATCGGCTCCTCCGGCACGCGCGCCGACATCAAGGCCAATTCGAAGTTCGATGTCGGCTACGGCATGATGCCGTATTGGCCCGACGTGAAGGGCGCGCCGCAGAACTCGATCATCGGCGGCGCCACGCTATGGGTGCTGCGCGACCGCCCGCGCAACGAGTACAAGGGCGTGGCGCGGTTCTTCGCCTATCTGTCGCAGCCGGGCGTGCAGGCGGCCTGGCACCAGAACACGGGCTACCTGCCGATTACCCGCGCCGCCTTCGAGCTGACCCGCGCGCAGGGCTTCTACGAGCGCAACCCGGGCAGCGCGATCTCCTTCGAGGAGATCACGCTGCATCCGCCGACGGAAAACTCGAAGGGCATCCGCCTCGGCTCCTTCGTGCTGATCCGCGGCGTCATCGAGGATGAGCTGGAGCAGGCCTTTGCCGGCAAGAAGGGCGCCCAGGCCGCGCTGGATTCGGCCGTCGAGCGCGGCAACAAGCTGCTCCGACAGTTCGAGCGCGCCAGCCCGGAGCGGTAACGAGGGATCTGGCCAATTCTGCTTGCGAGCCATAAGGACGGTGCGCTCCCTCCCCCGCTTGCGGGGGAGGGCTGGGGGTGAGGGTTTCTCCGCAATCGAGACTCTCAATGTGGAGAGAGCCCCGACCCGGCGCTTCGCGCCGACCTCCCCGCTAGCGGCAGAGATGAAGCGAGCCCGCGACCAGGCAATCAAACCCATCCTCTACTTAGTCTGCTTAATCCGGAGGCGTTGGTAGAATCGGCCTATTTAATGGGCTGATCAGGTTCTTTGTATGCAATCGAATTGGCGATAGACCAGCCCACGGAATGCGAAATTTTACGAATTTCTATGTTATATCAGTTGGTTATCCATATCTTAGCGTCTCGTTAAGCTTTGGCACGAACCTTGCGACTGCTGTTCCAACCAGAAACCTTTTCGCGTTGGAGCATTGCCATGAAGCGTCGCGATTTCCTGAAATCCGTCTCTGGATTGGCTGCCGGCACGGTGCTCCCGGCTGCGCCTCATGTGATCTCCCAGGCCAAGGCCGATGCGCGCTCCGAGACGTTGCTGATCGTCTCCGAAGGCGGGCCCAACAATCTCGACATCCACGGCGTCGGCACCAACGTGCCCGGCTATGAAGTGTCCTGGAATTGCTACGACCGCCTGATCAGCCACGAGATGAAGAGCGGTCCGGGCGGGGTGCCCTATTACGATCGCGACAAGTTCAAGGGCGAGCTCGCCGACGACATGAAGATCGACGACATGTCGGTCACCTTCAAGCTCAAGAAGAACGCCAAATTCCACGACGGCACACCGGTCACCGCCAAGGACGTGAAGTGGTCGCTCGACCGCGCCGTCAGCGTTGGCGGCTTTCCGACCTTCCAGATGAGCGCGGGCTCGCTGACCAAGCCCGAGCAGTTCGTCGTGGTCGACGATACCACCGTGCGCGTGGATTTCGCGAAGAAAGACCGTCTGACGATTCCCGATCTCGCCGTCATCGTGCCCTGCATCGTCAATTCGGAGCTCGTGAAGAAGAACGCGAGCGAGAAGGACCCCTGGGGCCTTGAATACACCAAGCAGCAGACCGCCGGCTCCGGCGCCTACAAGGTGACGAAGTGGACGGCCGGCACCGAAGTCATCATGGAGCGCAACGAGGAGTGGGTCGGCGGCCCCTTGCCGAAGATCAAGCGCGTGATCTGGCGCATGGTGCCGCAGGCCGGCAATCGCCGGGCGCTGCTCGAGCGCGGCGACGCCGACATCTCCTACGAGCTGCCGTTCAAGGACTTCCAGGAGATGAAGGCGAACGGCAAGCTCAACGTGGTGTCGCTGCCATTCTCCAACGGCATCCAGTACATCGGCATGAACGTGACCAAGCCGCCCTTCGACAATGTGAAGGTTCGGCAGGCGATGGCCTATGCGATGCCGTACCAGAAGATCATGGACGCCGTGCTGTTCGGGCTCGGCAATCCCATGTTCGGTGCGGGCGCCGACAAGGCGACGGAGGTCGCCTGGCCGCAGCCGCACAAATACGCGACCGACATGGAGAAGGCGAAGGCGCTGCTCGCAGAAGCCGGCTACGCCAACGGCTTCGAGACGACGATCTCGTTCGATCTCAACTTCGCAGGGGTCAACGAGCCGCTCTGCGTCCTGGTGCAGGAGAGCCTCGCGCAACTCGGCATCAAGACCACCATCAACAAGGTGCCCGGCGCCAACTGGCGCACCGAGCTGAACAAGAAGGAGATGCCGCTCTTCACCAACGTGTTCTCGGGCTGGCTCGATTACCCCGAGTACTTCTTCTACTGGTGCTATCACGGCAACAATTCCGTCTTCAACACCATGAGCTACAAGTCGGCCGAGATGGACAAGCTCATCGATGGCGCGCGCACTGCCGCCGCCAGCGGCGACAAGGCGGCTTACGATGTCGACGTGAAGGGTTTCGTCGATCTTGCCTACGCCGAGGTGCCGCGCATTCCGCTGTACCAGCCCTTCGTCAACGTCGCGATGCAGAAGAACATCTCCGGCTATCAATACTGGTTCCACCGCAGGCTCGATTATCGCGCGATGGCGAAGGGGTGAGGCGTCATGCTGAGCATGATCGGCAAGCGACTGATGTTCGCGATTCCCTCGCTGATCGGCGTCGTCATCGTCACCTTCCTGCTGACGCGCGCGCTCCCGGGTGATCCCGCCGCCTATTTCGCAGGACCCGCCGCGACGAAAGAGGCCGTCGAGCAGATCCGCAAGAAGCTCGGCTTCGACAAGCCGCTGATCGAGCAGTTCTTCCACTACGCCAATGATCTCGCGCATGGTGATTTCGGCAATTCGCTGACGACCGGCCAGCCGGTTGCGACCGAGATCCGCAATCGCCTGCCGGCCTCCGCCGAACTGACACTGCTCGGCCTCATCGTCTCGATCGCCATCGCCATTCCGCTCGGCGTGCTCGCCGCGACCCGGCCGGGATCATGGATTGACCATCTCTGTCGGGTGACGACGACGGCCGGCGTGTCGCTGCCGGTGTTCTTCACCGGCCTCGTGCTGGTCTATGTCTTCTATTTCCAGCTCGGCTGGTCGCCGGCGCCGCTCGGTCGCCTGGATGTGTTCTATAGCGCGCCGCCTACGATCACCGGCTTCTATCTGATCGACACGCTGATCGCGCGCGATTTCGAGGCTTTTCGTTCTTCCCTCAGTCAACTCATCCTGCCCGCGACCACGCTTGCGATCTTCTCGCTGGCGCCGATCGCGCGAATGACGCGCGCCTCGATGCTCGCGGTGCTCGCTAGCGAATTCGTCCGCACCGCGCGCGCCAGCGGCCTGGCCCCTGGCACCGTGATCGTCACCTACGCATTCCGCAACGCGATGCTGCCCGTCATCACCACGCTGAGCATGGTGTTCTCCTTCCTGCTGGGCGCCAACGTGCTGGTGGAGAAGGTCTTCGCGTGGCCCGGCATCGGCTCCTATGCGGTGGAAGCGCTGATCTCGTCGGACTTCGCGCCGGTGCAGGGATTCGTGCTGACCATGGCGGTCATGTACGTGCTTTTGAATCTCGTGATCGACATTCTCTACGGGGTAATCGATCCACGCGTGCGGCTGGAAGGGTAGCGCATCATGAGATTACGTCCGGTGCGTCGCGAGGACGGTGCGCTCCCTCCCCCGCTTGCGGGGGAGGGTTGGGGAGAGGGTGTCTCCGCAATCGAGAACCCCCAAGAGGAGAGAGCCCTCACCCGCGCCGGGGCCTGTCATCGGGCGCGCCTTCGGCGCGACCCGTTGAGCGCGACCTCTCCCGCAAGCGGGAGAGGCGAAGCGAGGTGGCGGGTCGTCGGTTCAGCTCAAAGTCATAAAGCTCCAGGGGTGAGGTTATGAGTTCCGTTGCGCCTGCTGTTGAGCCCGTGGGGCCCGCCCGGACCTCGGGACTATCAGCGATCCTCGAGCAGACCCGCTACGTCCTTGGCGAGAACAAGGTCACGGGCTTTGCCTTCGCGCTCCTGATCCTGATCCTCGTTGCCGCGATCTTCGGTCCCTATGTGGTGCCCTACGATCCGCTCGCGTCCGATACTGCTGCCGCGCTAAAGCCACCGTCGATGGCGCACTGGTTCGGCACCGATCAGCTCGGCCGCGACATCTTCAGCCGCGTCATCGTGGCGACCCGGCTCGATACGTTCATCGCGATCGCCTCCGTCGCGCTGGTGTTTCTGATGGGAGGCCTCGCCGGCATTGCGGCCGGTTATTTCGGCGGCTGGACCGATCGCATCGTCGGCCGCATCGCCGACACCATCATGGCCTTCCCGTTGTTCGTGCTCGCCATGGGTATCGTCGCTGCGCTGGGCAACACCGTGCAGAACATCATCCTCGCCACAGCCATCGTCAACTTTCCGCTCTATGCGCGCGTCGCGCGCGCCGAAGCGAACGTCCGCCGCAATGCCGGCTTCGTGCAGGCGGCGCGTCTCTCCGGCAACGGCGAATTCCGCATCCTCCTGGTGCACATCCTGCCCAACATCATGCCGATCATGACCGTGCAGATGTCGCTGACCATGGGCTACGCGATCCTCAATGCCGCCGGCCTGTCCTTCATCGGCCTCGGCGTGCGTCCGCCGACGGCGGAGTGGGGCATCATGGTCGCCGAGGGCGCGGGCTTCATGGTGTCAGGTGAGTGGTGGATCGCGCTGTTCCCGGGCCTTGCGCTGATGCTCGCCGTGTTCTGCTTCAACCTGCTCGGCGACGGCCTGCGCGACATCGTCGACCCGCAGCGGAGGACGTGAACGATGACTGTTTCCAAGTACACCGCTGTGCTCCCTCCCCCGTTGCGGGGGAGGGTTGGGGAGGGGGGCAGCCCCGGGCGAGATCAGAATTCGTGGCGACGCCCCTCCCTGCCCTCGAGAGCGAGCTTCGCTCGCCTCGGACCCCACAAGGGGGGAGCGAATGAGACAGCTTTGCCCGCCTCACACGCGGATTCCCGACCAAAATTCTCCAATGAATCCAATGTCATTCTACTGTGCATGGGGTTGTTTTCGAGGTTTTTGGTCAGCGCCCCCGCGCGGAGGCATTCATGACCGCCCAGCCGCTGCTCGACGTCCGGGACCTCACGGTCGAATTCACCACCCGCCGCGGCATCGTGAAGGCGGTGCAGCACGTCAACATCTCCGTCGCCAAGGGCGAGACGCTGGCGATCGTCGGCGAGTCCGGCTCGGGCAAGTCGGTGACGTCATATGCCGTGATGCGCATCCTCGACCGCGCCGGCAAGATCGCCGAGGGCTCGGTGATGTTCTCCGGCATTGACGTGAAGGCCGCATCCGAAGACCAGATGCGCGACCTGCGCGGCCGCGAAGTCTCGATGATTTTTCAGAACCCGCGCGCGGCACTGAATCCGATCCGCAAGGTCGGTGATCAGATCGAGGACGTGCTGCGCACCCATGTGCAGCAAGCGCAGGTCACAGGTCACGGCGAAAAGGCGATCGCGGCACTGGAGCAGGTCAAGATCGCCCGTCCGCGTGAGCGCTACCACGCTTATCCGTTCGAGCTCTCGGGCGGCATGTGCCAGCGCGTCGTCATCGCGCTCGCGCTCGCCTGCAATCCGCAGCTCCTGATCGCCGACGAGCCGACCACCGGTCTCGACGTCACCACCCAGAAGGCGGTGATGGATCTGATCGTCGAGCTGACCAAGCGGCGTGCGATGTCGACGATCCTGATCACGCACGATCTGGGATTGGCAGCCGCCTATTGCGACCGCGTCGTGGTGATGGAGAAGGGCAGGGTGGTCGAAACCGCCAAGGCCGCCGACATCTTCGCGAGCCCGCAGCAGCCCTACACGCGCAAGCTGATGCGTGCGACGCCGCGGGTCGGCGTGTCGCTCAGGGATCTGCTGCCTGACGACGAGACGGCGATTGCGCCGGCCGTCACAAGCGCCGTGGCTGTTGAGGCAGCTCCGGCTCCGGCGAGTGTCGACGCAACCAAGCCCCTCCTCCTCGTCGACAAGCTCGTCAAGGAATACCCGCGCCAGGGCGCGACCGCCCTGCTCGGAAAACTGTTCGGCCGCAAGCCACCGGTGGAACCCGAGATGTTCCGTGCGGTCGACGGCATCAGCTTCTCGATTCGCCATGGCGAGAGCGTTGGCCTGGTCGGCGAGTCCGGCTGCGGCAAATCGACGACGTCGATGATGGTGATGCGGCTCCTGGACCAAACCTCCGGTCGTATCCAGTTCGACGGCGAGGAGATCGGCAGCGTCATGCCGAGCGCCTTTGCGCGCCTGCCGTTGCGCAGCCGCATCCAGATGGTGTTCCAGGACCCGACCGACAGCCTCAATCCGCGCTTCACCGCGGCCCGCGCCATCGCGGACCCGCTAATGCAACTTGGCGACATCAGGGGACGCGATGGCTTACGGGCGCGCTGCGAGGAGCTCGCGACCATGGTCGGCCTGCCGCACGATCTGCTCGATCGCTTCCCGCATCAATTGTCGGGGGGACAGAAGGCCCGCGTCGGCATCGCCCGCGCGATTGCGCTGCATCCAAGGCTCGTCATCCTGGACGAACCCACAGCGGCGCTCGACGTCTCGGTCCAGGCGGTGGTGCTGAACCTGCTCCAGGATCTCAAGGCGCGGCTAGGGATGAGCTACCTGTTCGTCTCGCATGATTTGAATGTAGTGCGCCTGTTGTGCGATCGTGTCATTGTAATGCGGACGGGTCGAATCGTCGAAGAGGGGACTTCCGAAAAAGTCCTCGGCGATCCGCAGGACGACTACACCAAGGAGCTGTTGACGGCGATCCCGCATCCGCCGTTGCCGGTGCACTGAGAGCCTTTTTGGGAGCGTGATGGCCGAGCCGCTGGACGACTATATCGACGCCGTCGCGCAAGCACTGGCGTTGCCGATCGAGGAGGCCTGGAGGCCGGCCATTCGCGCCAACTTGGACGTGTCGCTGCGGCTCGCCCGCCTCGTCGACGAATTCGCGCTGCCGGACGAGACCGAGCCGGCGCCCGTGTTCACCGCCTGATGCTGCCATGACGACAGCTCCTGAAGTGACGGCTGCGGACATCGCCAGGGCGGTGACAGGCGGCAAACTGTCCGCGCTCGCCGCGACTGAAGCAGCGCTCGCCCGCATCAAGCAGCATGACACGATCCTCAATTCCTTCACCGACGTCACTGCCGATCGCGCCCGCGCCAAAGCGCGCGCGATCGATGCCGACATCGCGGCCGGCAGAAAGGTCGGCCCGCTCGCAGGTGTCCCGTTCGCGGTGAAGAACCTGTTCGACGTCGCGGGCCTGCCGACGCGCGCCGGCTCGAAGATCAACCGCGACCGCGCACCCGCCGCGCGCGATGCCACGCTGATCGAGCGGATGGAAGCGGCCGGCGCCGTGCTGGTCGGCGCGCTCAACATGGGCGAGTACGCCTACGACTTCACCGGCGAGAACGTTCATGACGGCCCCTCGCGCAATCCGCACGACACGACGCGGATGAGCGGCGGTTCCTCCGGTGGCTCCGGCAGCGCCGTCGGCGGCGCGCTGGTGCCGATCGCGCTGGGCTCGGACACCAACGGCTCGATCCGCGTGCCGTCGTCCTTCTGCGGCATCTTTGGCCTGAAGCCGACCTATGGCCGGCTATCGCGGGCGCGCTCCTTCCCGTTCGTTGCGAGCCTCGATCATCTCGGCCCGTTCGCGCGCTCGGTCACCGATCTTGCGCTCGCCTATGACGCGATGCAGGGGCCGGATGCCGACGATGCCGCTTGCACCATGCGGCCGGTCCAGCCGGTGATGCCGCTGTTGTCCGAACCGACCTCCGGCCTGCGCATCGCGATCGCCGGCGGCTATTTCCAGAAGAACGTATTTCCTGAAGCTGTCGAGGCGGTCAGCCGCGTGGCCAAGGCGCTCGGCGCGACGCAAGTGATCGACATTCCCGAGGCCGCGCGGGCCCGCGCGGCCGCCTATGTCATCACCACGACCGAGGGGGCATCGCTGCATCTCGATCGCTTGCGCAGGCGTCCGAACGATTTCGATCCCGCGGTCCGCGACCGGCTGATCGCGGGCGCCATGGTGCCTGCGACGCTGGTCGACCGCGCGCAAAAATTCCGCCGCTGGTATCGCGCGCAACTCGCCGAGATCTTCAAATCGGTCGACGTGCTGCTCGCGCCGGCGACACCCTGCACGGCGCCAAAGCTCGGGCAGGTGACGTTCAAGCTCGATGGCGTCGAGTTGCCCGTGCGCGCCAATATCGGGGTCCACACCCAGCCGATCTCCTTCATCGGCCTGCCCGTGGTTGCCGTGCCGGTGCCGCTCGAGCCGTTGCCGATCGGCGTGCAGATCATCGCCGCGCCCTGGCGCGAGGACATTGCGCTGCGCGTCGCGCACGCGTTGGAACGGATGGGCGTTGTATCTGCGCCGTCGCCGAGAGGGATTTGAGATGGAGATCGATCTCCCCGACGTGATCGTGGAAGTCACAGCGGCGTTCGAACGCTACGAGAAAGCGCTGGTCACCAACGACGTCGCCGTGCTCGGCGAGCTGTTCCGCGATGACCCGCGCACGCTGCGCTATGGCATCGGCGAGAACCTTTACGGCTATGAGGCAATCTCCGGCTTTCGCGCCGCGCGCTCGCCGGTCGGGTTGAACCGCCGTACCGCGAAAACCGTGATCACCAGCTACGGCCGCGATACGGCGGTCGCCTCAACGCTGTTCTATCGCGACACCATGCCGGGCCGGGTCGGCCGGCAGATGCAGACCTGGGTCCGCTTCCCCGAGGGCTGGCGCGTCGTCGCCGCCCATGTCAGCATCATCGACGAGCCGAAAGAGACCTGATCGCATGACGCTTGACGACCTTCCGCCCGGAGCCCCGCCGCCTGAGACGATGGTGCCGCGCGTTGACCGGCCGCTGCCTTCGGTGGAGAAGGTCACGCGCGCCGAGGAGCTGCGGCTTCAGCTCGCGGACGAGATCGTGCGCGGCACGTTGCCGCCAGG
This sequence comes from Bradyrhizobium sp. UFLA05-89, assembly GCF_059803475.1. Taxonomy (NCBI): domain Bacteria; kingdom Pseudomonadati; phylum Pseudomonadota; class Alphaproteobacteria; order Hyphomicrobiales; family Nitrobacteraceae; genus Bradyrhizobium; species Bradyrhizobium sp. UFLA05-89. The sequence goes on from NZ_JBANBA010000016.1 coordinate 31,723, forward strand.
TGCGCCGCTGGATGAGACCGATATCGCGCGACGCTTCAACGTCTCGCGCACGCCGGTGCGCGAAGCGCTGCGTCAGCTCGTGGCAAGTGGCCTCGTCGAGGCGCGCGCCCATCGCGGCGCGGTGGTGGCGCAGCCCTCGATCGAGCGGCTGACGAGCATGTTCGAGGCGATGGCGGAGCTGGAAGCCTTGTGCGCCGGACTTGCGGCCGAGCGGATGTCGGCGGGCGAGCGCCATGGTCTGGAAGCCATTCACGAGGAGCTGCGGGTGCTGAGCTATACCGGCAATCCGGAACGATTCCACGAGGTCAACGAGCGCTTCCACAATGCGATCTATGCCGGCTCGCAGAACGGCTACATCGCCGAAATCACGCTCGCCACTCGCGTGCGCGTGCAGCCGTTCCGCCGCGCCCAGTTCCGCAATCTCGGCCGTCTCGCAAAGTCGCAGGCCGAGCACGATCGCGTCGTCGTCGCCATCATGCGCGGCGACAAGCAAGGCGCCGCCGCCGCCATGCGCGCGCATATCGAGCTGGTGCGCGGGGAGTATGAGATCTACGCGGTGTCGGTGTGATGTCGTAGGGTGGGCAAAGGCGCGCAGCGCCGTGCCCACCACTTTTCTCGCGGTACCAATGGTGGGCACGCTTCGCTTTGCCCACCCTACGAGAGATAGCTACACTGTCGCCACTTCCGCCATATACGCGCGCCAGCCGCCGTAGTTCGTGATGTCGCGCGCTGCGCCCAGCGCCTCCGGCTCCACGATGAAGCCTTTCACGCTGCGGCCGTCGGCGAGCCTGATGCTGCCGATCGACAGCGGCGGCGGGATCGCGTTGACGAACTTGCCGAAGGCCGGCGCCGACAAGGACCAGATCTCCAGCTCGATCGCGGCCCCCTTGCCGGCTTCGACGCGCAGCATTCCGGGCTTTGGTGGCGTCGTGTCGAGTGCGTAGAGTTTGTAGTCCGGCGCCGTCTTCGTTACTTCGATCAGTCGAGCATTCAGCGCCCTCAACTCGCCGTTCAGCGTCATGCCGGACAGATGCGCGCCGACCACGGCAATCGGAATCTCGTCGGCGCTGTTGGCCGGCAGCGGAGCGAGCGGTGCTTGCGCAATGCCCTTCGCGCCGATGCTGAGCTTTGTGTCGGCGTGGAACACGCGGCCAATGCTCGCAAGGAATCCATCGCGACCAGCAGGTGCGAGCAGCGTGATGCCGAACGGCGCGCCATCGGGTCGCATCGATGCCGGTAGCGCCAGGCCGCAGAGATCGAGCAGGTTGACGAAATTGGTGTAGGTGCCGAGCCGGCTATTGAGCTCGATCGGATTGGCGAGCACCTGCGCGGTCGAATAAACGGTCGGCGCCGTCGGCAGCACGAGCGCGTCCAGATGCGCGAAGGCGCGCTCAGCGATCTTGCGCAGCCCTTGCAGGCGGTAGAGCGCGGAGAAGGTCTCGGCCGCGGTGAGCCGCGCACCGGCGGCGGTGATCTCGCGCGTCACCGGATGGATCGCATCTGGCGCGGAGGCGAGGAGATTGCGGATCACGAGATAACGCTCGGCGACCCAAGGTCCCTCATAGAGCAGCCGCGCGGTCTCGTAGAACGGCTCGAGGTCGAACTCGACGAGAACGGCGCCGAGCGCCGTCCAGCGCTTCAAGGCCTCGCCATAGGCAGCCTCCGATTTCTTGTCGCCGAAGAAGATCAGTTGCCCGTTGCGCGGTATGCCCAGACGAACGTTGGCCGGGAACGGCGTGATGGCGCCGAGCGGCCGGTCGCGCGAGAACGGATCGGCCTGGTCCGGCCCCGCCATCACGGAGAGCGCGAGCGCGGCATCGTCCACCGTCAAGGCGAAGACCGAAATGCAGTCGAGCGTGCGGCATGCGGGCACGAGGCCTGCGGTCGAGATCATGCCGAGGCTCGGCTTCAGCCCGACGATATTGTTGAGCATCGCCGGCACGCGGCCACTTCCTGCGGTGTCGGTGCCGAGCGAGAGCGGCACGAGGCCGGCGCCGACGGCCGTTGCCGACCCCGAGCTCGACCCGCCGGGAATGAGATCCTCGCGGATCGGATTTTTAGGAATGCCGTAAGGCGAGCGCACGCCGACGAGGCCGGTTGCGAACTGATCGAGATTGGTCTTGCCGATGATGATGGCGCCGGCAGCGCGCAGGCGCTCGACGGCGGTGGAGTCATGTGTCGGCGTGTAGGAGAAAGCCGGGCAGGCGGCGGTGGTCGGAAAGCCCAGCGCGTCGATATTGTCCTTCACCGCGACCGGCACGCCGTAGAGCGGCAGGCCTGCCGCATCCTTTCGCGCTGCGAGCTTCTCGGCTTCCGCAATCGCGTCCTTCTCGTCGCGCAGGCTGATGAAGACGGCATCATCGCCACAGTTGCGGATGCGCTGATAGCTGCGTGCGATCGTCTGCGCCGGCGTCATCGCGCCCGCGCGATGCGCGGCTAGAATCGCGGCGACCGTCTCTGGCTGGTCAGCCCCCATGGCAATAAAAAACTCCGGCAACGAATCCTCATCAGGCGTGAAGCAAACGATGTGCCATTGTGTACACAATCCGGGCAGGTCGCCTGATCCGGATATTACCGAAAGATCATGCAGTTACGAGAATAAGCGCCCGCCGGCAGTGGTGCGTGGGTAACGCCCGGGTGCGTGCATCTGCTCAAGTTTTGAGCAGATCGCTGGTCTTCCCGTTTGCCTTGCCGATCCTCTCCTCGACATGGCACTGGTGCTGCCCAACATTATCGCCAAAGCGGCCCGCACGAGGCCGCTGGCCAGGAGGACGACCCATGACCATGGCCGCCGCACGCGATGAGGCTTCCAGCCTGTTCGCAACGCCCAAGACGGTCGCCGAGCATCGCGCCGACGGCAGCATCGTGCTGCGCTCGCCCGAGCCCTTGCGTGAGGCCGCGCGCTGCATCGGGGACTGGCTGGAGCAATGGGCGCGGCAAACGCCGGACAAAGTCTTTCTCGCGGAGCGGGGCAAGCCCGATGCGCCCTGGACCACCGTCACCTACGCGCAGGCGCTGCGGCAGGTGCGCTCGCTGGCATCCTGGATCCTCGCGGAAGGCCTGAGCACCGAGCGTCCGCTCGTCATCCTCTCCGACAACAGCGTCGATCATGCGCTGCTTGCGCTGGCTGCCCAGCATGTCGGCGTGCCCTCGGCCGCGATATCGCCGGCCTATTCGCTGATGTCCAAAGACTTCGACAAGCTCAAGAGCATGATCGGCCTGCTTCAGCCCGGCGCGGTCTATGTCAGCGACACAAAGCCGTTTGCTGCGGCGCTCGCGGCGATCAGGCCGTTGCATCAGGCGGAGATCGTCAGCGGCAATCCCGACGACACTGAGGCGTTGTCCTTCCGCGCCCTCGCCGCGACGCCGGAAACTGCCGACGTCGCCAAAGCTTTCGCCGCACTGACGCCGGACACGATCGCAAAATTCCTGTTCACCTCGGGCTCGACGGGCACGCCCAAGGCGGTGATCAACACCCAGCGCATGCTGACCTCGAGCCAGCAGGCCAAGGCGCAGACCTGGACCTTTCTCGCGCAAGGCGGCGACCTCGTGATCCTGGACTGGTTGCCCTGGAGCCATACGTTCGGCGCCAACCACAATTTCAATCTCGTGCTGCGCAATGGCGGCTCGCTCTATATCGACGGCGGCAAGCCGGCGCCTGGCTTGTTCGCGACGTCGCTTGCCAATCTGAAAAGCGTGATGCCGACGGTCTATTTCAACGTGCCGCGCGGTTTCGACATGCTGATCTCGGCGCTGCGCAGCGACGAGGAATTGCGGCGGCGTTTCTTCGGCGAGGTCAAATTCGCCTTCTACGCCGGCGCGGCGCTGCCACAGAATCTCTGGGATGCACTCGAGGAGCTCTCGATCGCGACCGTCGGTCGCGCGCTGGCCATGGTGTCGGCCTGGGGCTCGACTGAAACCTCGCCGCTCGCGACCGATTGCCACTTCCTCGCCGAACGCTCCGGCAATATCGGCGTCCCGATCCCGGGCACCGAGCTCAAACTCGTCACCTCCGGTGACAAGCTGGAGGTGCGCGTGCGCGGGCCGAATGTCACGCCAGGCTATTGGAAAGCCCCGGACCTGACAAAGCAGGCCTTCGACGAGGAGGGGTTTTACCTCATCGGCGATGCCGTGAAATTCGCCGATAGCGCCCGCCCCGAGCGCGGCCTGTTCTTCGATGGCCGTGTCGCCGAGGACTTCAAGCTCAACTCCGGTACCTGGGTCAGCGTCGGCACCTTGCGCGTCGCGGGCATTACCGCGCTCGCGCCCCTGGCGCAAGACATCGTCGTCACCGGCCACGGCGGCGATGAGGTGCGCTTCCTGGTATTTCCCAACATTCCGGTCTGCCGTGCGCATGCGGGGCTTTCGGATACAGCCGCCGTGAGCGAGGTGCTCGGCCACGACAAGGTGAGGAGCGCGATCGCGCAGGGGCTCGCGAAGTTGAAGGCGCAAGGCGCAAATTCCTCCGGCCACGCCACGCGTGCGCTGCTGCTGGCCGAGCCGCCGTCGGTCGACGGCGGCGAGATCACCGACAAGGGCTACATCAACCAGCGCGCCGTGCTGATGCGCCGCGCCGAGGCCATGGCGCGGCTGGACGACGATGCGTCGGCCGAATGGATCGGCTGCGCCAGGTAAACTGAACATCTCGGCACAATCCCGTGCCCCGGACGCGGCGCAGCACCAAACGCGCGTCCACGCGCGTCTTCGACCCGCTATGGTGATGCGCTACAGAGCCGGTGCCCTGTCTTTGAAGACCGCACCTTGGGTCTCTGCTCTGCGTCGCATCGCCAAGGGCGCTGCGCCGCGTCCGCGACTTGTCAAAATATAGATCGTGTGTAATAGTTATCAAATATAATCAAATAGGGAGGCCGCCGTGAGGTCTGGCTTGATTTCGGCAGCCGCGCTGGCTGCCCTTCTTGGATCCACCGCGCTCGCTCGCGCCGAGGGCGAGGGTTGCTCGCCGGTCACCACGGCGTCGCTGTCCGTCGCCGGCGTCGAGATCGTCAGCTCCAAGCTTCAGGAGGCCGGCAACGGCCTGCCCAAGCATTGCATCGTGACCGGCCTTGCCAACCAACGCACCGGCGCGGACGGAAAGTCCTATGCCATCCAGTTCGAGCTGCGGTTGCCGGCCGAGTGGAACGGCCGCTTCCTGCACCAGGTCAATGGTGGCAACGACGGTGTCGTCGTTCCCGCACTCGGCGACAAGCCGGATGGCTGGGCCTCCGGCGGCACGGTGCCGCTCGCGCGCGGTTTTGCGGTGCTGTCGTCGGACAGCGGACATTCCGGCTCCGATCCCGCCAATAAATCGCTCGGGCTCGCCGCAGGTGCGGCCTTCGGGCTCGATCCGCAGGCGCGGCGCGACTACGGCTATGCCGCCGACATCACGCTCTCGCCGGTTGCGAAGAAGATGATCGCGCTGCATTACGGCCGCCAGCCGGATCGTTCCTACATGGCGGGCTGCTCGAACGGCGGACGTCATGCGATGGTGGCAGCCTCGCGCATGCCGGAAAATTATGACGGCTTCCTCGTCGGTAATCCCGGCTTCGATCTGCCGCGCGCTGCGGTCCAGCACGCCTGGGACGTGCAGGCTTTCCTGAAGGCCGATCCGGATCTGCGCAAGTCGATCACCAAGGAGGATGCGCAAGCAATCGCCTCGCGCATCACCGAGGCCTGCGACGCGCTCGATGGCGCCAAGGATGGCCTCACGGCCAATCTCGCCGCGTGCCAGAAGGCGTTGGATCTCAAGACTCTCGTTTGCGCACCGGGCCAGACCAATGCCTGCCTGTCGGAAGCCAAGGTCGACGCGCTGAAGACCAGCCTCGCCGGGCCGAAGAATTCGAAGGGCGAAGCGCTCTATTCGGACTGGCCGCTCGACGGTGGCATCGGCACCGGCAATTGGCGCGCCTGGAAGATCGAGAGCCCCGTCGCGCCCTGGAACAATTTTCCGATTATCGCGACCATGGGCGCCGCGTCGCTGAACTACATCTTCTCGACGCCGCCCGTTGCTGTGGAAGGAAGTAGCGACAAGCTCATCGACGCGCTGAAGGCCTATGACTTCGACAAGGACGCACCAAAGATTTTTGCCAAGGAGGGCACCTTCACGGAATCGGCGATGGACTTCATGACGCCGCCCGACGTCGACGATCCCAAGCTCGCTGGCCTGCAAAAGGCAGGGCGCAAGATGCTGATCTATCACGGCCAGGCCGATCCGGTGTTCTCGGTCAACGACACCATCCGCTGGTACGATCGGCTGAGCAGGAACGCGCAGGGCAACGCGAATAATTTTGCGCGCCTCTTCACCATGCCCGGTGGTACGCATTGTGGCGGCGGCGTCACGCTCGACAAGTTCGATGCGTTGACCGCACTGACCGACTGGGTCGAGCAGGGCAAGGCGCCGGAGTGGATCGTCGCCTCGATCAACCCCGCGAACAAGGAAGTTCCGGCGACGTGGAGCGCGAACCGCACCCGGCCGCTCTGTCCATATCCGTCCTATGCGGCCTACTCCGGCACGGGCAACATCGAGGATGCCGCGAACTTTGTCTGCAAGGCGCCGTAACTGAGAGACGAAGTGCGATCTCGTGCCCCGGACGCGGCGCAACACCAAAAGCGCGTTCACGCGCGTCTTCGACGCGCTATGGTGGTGCACCGTTGAGCCGGGGCCCATGCTGCCTGGTCCCGGCTCTGCGTCGTACGGGACGATGCTTTGCATCGCCCGGAATGCCGTGCCGCGTCCGGGACACGGAACATCGGACATCTTCACTAGGCCAACGCTCCTGTCTCAAAATGCACTTTGAAATTTTTGTTGCTTAAGCAACTAATTTATGCGAGTCCTTCGCAAGCAGGATGATGGCGGAGAAACCGCTGCGCTCAAATGGGAGGATTCATGTTCGGCAGGAATGCTGCCGCCGGCAATCGCCGGCGCATGCCAGGTGAACGCGACACGCCGCGCGCGCGGGGCGCGCCCTCACGTGTCGCCGGTGACCGCGCCGAGATTCTCGTGCAGCCGGCGCAGCAGATCGATCAGCACCTCCTGCTCGTTCTTGGACAGGCACGAGAGCAGCCGCCGCTCGCGCGCGAAGGCGGCGACGATCACCTTGTCATGGGTGGCGCGGCCTTTTGCGGTGAGCGAGATCGAGTGCGTCCTCCCGTCATTGGGATCGCTGCGGATCGCCACCAGCCCGCGCTTGTCCAGGCTGGCCAATGTCCGGCTCACCGGCCCCTTGTCGAAGCCGATGACGTGGCAGATGCGCGAGGCCGGAATGCCCGGCTCGATCGCCAGCAGCGACATGATCCGCCATTCCGTGACGTTGACGCCGAACTCGCGCTGATAGAATGCGGTGGCGCTGTTCGAGAGCTTGGTGGCGATGAAGGTGATGAAGGCCGGAACGTAACGCTCGAGGTCGAGCGTCGGCCCCGCTTCAGCGGGCGTCTTATGGCTTCGGGTCGAGGGCGCGGTCATCTCGGGGCTCGGTTCATGCGCGACAGAAATAAGGACATGCGCGTGCGCTCCACAAGCGCAAAATTGGGAGGATGTAAATGAGTGCAGCCAGCTCCGCTTCGACCGGCGGCCCGCCCGCCATCCCGCATCTCGTTGTCGATCCCTTCGCGATCGGGTTCTTCGCCGATCCCTTCCCCACCCATGACGTGCTGCGCGACGCCGGTCCCGTGGTCTATCTCGACAAATGGAACGTCTACGGCGTCGCGCGCTATGCCGAGGTCCATGCGGTGTTGAACGATCCCACGACCTTCTGCTCCAGCCGCGGCGTGGGCCTCAGCGACTTCAAGAAGGAGAAGCCGTGGCGGCCGCCGAGCCTGATCCTGGAAGCCGATCCGCCCGCGCATACGCGCACCCGCACCGTGCTCTCGCGCGTGCTGTCGCCGACGGTGATGAAGCAGGTGCGCGACCGTTTTGCTGCGGCGGCCGAGGAGCGGGTCGATGTGCTGCTGGAGAAGCGCAGTTTCGATGCCATCGCCGAGCTCGCCGAAGCCTATCCGCTCTCGATCTTCCCCGATGCGCTGGGCTTGAGGCCGGAGGGCCGTGAGCATCTCATCCCCTATGCGAGCCTGGTGTTCAACGCCTTCGGTCCACCGAACCAGCTGCGCCAAGAGGCAATCGAGCGGTCGGCGCCACATCAGGCCTATATCGCCGAGCAATGCCAGCGTGAGAACCTCGCGCCAGGCGGGTTTGGCGCCTGCATCCACGCCCGCGTCGACGAGGGCGAGATCACCGCGACCGAGGCGCCGCTCCTGGTGCGCTCGCTGCTGTCGGCGGGGCTCGATACCACCGTCAACGGCATCGGCGCCGCGGTCTATTGCCTCGCACGCTTTCCCGATCAATGGCAGCGCCTGCGCGATGATCCGACGCTGGCGCGCAATGCCTTCGAGGAGGCCGTGCGCTTCGAAAGCCCGGTCCAGACCTTCTTCCGAACGACCACGCGCGAGGTCGAACTCGGCGGCACCAGGATCGGCGAGGGCGAGAAGGTTTTGATGTTCCTTGGTGCTGCCAATCGCGATCCGCGGCGCTGGGATAAGCCCGATACCTACGACATCACCCGCCGCACCTCCGGCCATGTCGGTTTCGGCTCCGGCATTCACATGTGCGTTGGCCAGCTCGTCGCACGCCTCGAGGGCGAGGTGATGTTGTCGGCGCTGGCGCGACGAATCGCGAAGATAGAGATCACGGGCGAGCCGAAGCGCCGGTTCAACAACACGCTGCGCGGGCTCGACAGCCTCCCAGTCACCGTCACTCCGGCCTGAGGATCCTTGATGCCTGCGATCACCTTCATTCACTCCGGCGGCAAGAGCGAACGTATTGACGTCAGCGATGACGAGAGCGCCATGCAGGCCGCGACCCGCCACGGCCTCGACGGCATTCTGGCCGAGTGCGGCGGCAACGCAATGTGTGCGACCTGCCATGTCTATGTCGACGATGGCTGGCTCGCGCGCTTGCCGGCGATGGCTGATGACGAGGACGCTCTGCTCGACGGCGCCGCCGCCGAGCGTACGGCCAACAGCAGATTGTCCTGTCAGATCAAGATCACGCCCGAGCTCGACGGGCTCGTGCTGCGCCTGCCGGAGCGGCAGATCTGAAGCGGCAAGTCTGAAGCGGCAGATCTCAAGCGGCAGGTCTCAAGCGGCAGGTCTCAAGCGGCAGGTCTGAAGCGAGTCTGAAGCGGTAGGTCTGGCGTTCGGATCGCCGCCGGCAACGACCGGTGCCGCGAAGCGAAAAGCCAACAGGAGAGGGAACGATGAAGAACTTGAAGTGGACGCGTGCACTTACGCTTGCACTTGCGGCAAGCCTGATGGCCGGAACAGCCAGCGCCGAAATATCCGACAACGTCGTGCGCATCGGCGTGCTCAACGACATCTCCGGCATTTTCCAGGACACCAACGGCATGGGCTCCGTCGAGGCTGCGCGCATGGCGGCCGAAGATTTCAACGGTGGAGGCAAGAACATCAAGGTCGAGATCGTCTATGCCGACTACCAGAACAAGGCCGACGTCGGCGCGGCCATCGCGCGCAAATGGCTCGACGTCGAGGGTGTCGATGCGATCGTCGACGTGCCGAATTCGGCGGTCGGTCTCTCCATCAACACGCTGCTGCGCGACAGCCGCATGACGTTTCTCGCATCGTCCACCGCAAGCGCCGACCTCACCGGCAAGGCCTGCTCGCCCAATACCATCCAATGGGTCAACGACACCTGGGCGACCGGCAACACCACCGCGGCGGCAATGATCTCGCACGGCGGCAAGGAGTGGTACTTCCTCACGGTGGACTACGCGCTCGGCAAGGGTATCGAGGCGGAGGCGCAGAAATATATCGAGGCGCATGGCGGCAAGGTAATCGGTTCCTCGAAACATCCGCTCGGCACGGCCGATTTCGCCTCCTTCCTGTTGCAGGCACAGAGCTCGAAGGCGCAGGTGATCGGGCTCGCCAATGCCGGCGGAGACACCATCAACGCGGTGAAGCAGGCCGCCGAGTTTGGCATCCAGCAGAACGGGCAGAAGCTCGTCGCCTTCCTGCTCTTCATCAACGATGTCCACGGCATGGGCCTGAAGGTCGCACAAGGCCTCCAGCTCATGGAAGCCTTTTACTGGGACATGAACGACGATACCCGCGCCTTCGCAAAACGCTTCGCGGCGCGGCCCGGCATGAACGGCAAGATGCCGAGCGGCAACCAGGCCGGCGTCTATGCGTCAACGCTCGCTTATCTCAATGCGGTCGCCGCCACCGGCAGCGACAACGCAAAGGACGTCGTGCCGGAGATGAAGAAACTCAGCGGCAGGGACAAGCTGTTCGGCGACACCGCGATCCGTCAGGATGGCCGCGTCGTGCACCCGATGTATCTGTTCGAGGTGAAGAAGCCGGAGGAGTCGAAATACCCGTACGATTATTACAAGCTGGTCTCGACGATTCCCGCAGACCAGGCGTTTCGGCCATTGGCGGAGGGTGGGTGCGCGCTGGTGAAGTAAGTGTGGCCGCAAGCGCTGCTGCACCCGCTTTGCGAAGCAAAGCCGGGTGAGCTATCCGCGCACGCAACTCGTGCAGTTGAGTGTGCGGAAACAACCCCTCATCCGGCGCTTCGCGCCACCTTCTCCAAGGGGAGAAGGGAAGAGCCGTCTACCCCACCACCTTGCTGCTGCCCTGCGTGATCAGGCGCGCGGCGCGCTGGTCGCGGACGTAGATCCAGAGCCAGGTGAGCGCGACCGCAAGGCGATGGCGCAGGCCGATCAGGAAGTAGATGTGGGCGATACCCCAGATCCACCACGCGATCGCGCCGCGCAGCTTCACCCGACCGAAATCGATCACCGCGAGGCGCTTGCCGATCTGCGCGAGGCTGCCGGCATGCTTGTAGCGGAACGGGCCGAGCTTCTCGCCGCGCAGCCGTGCCTTGATGAGATCAGCAACGTAGCGTCCCTGCTGCTTGGCCGCCGGCGCGATACCGGGCACCGGCTTGCCGTCCCACGCGGGAATGGTGACGGTGTCGCCGATGGCAAAGACATCTGGATGGCCGGGCACGGTCAGATCTTCCGCAACCTCGACGCGGCCGGCGCGGTCGGCCGGCGCATTCAGCCATTCGGCGGCGGGAGAGGCGCGCACGCCGGCCGCCCAGATCCGGGTCTTCGCATTGAGCCGCTGCCCGCCATAGACCACGCCATCGCGGTCAACCTCGGTGACGGGCTGGCCAAGGACGACCTCGACGCCGATCTTCTCCAGCGAGGCCTGCGCATAGGCCGAGAGATCGTCGGCAAAGCCGGCGAGCACGCGCGGTCCAGCCTCGATCAGCACGACGCGCGCCTTGCGCGTGTCGATGTTGCGAAAATCGCCCGGCAGCGTGTGGTGCGCCATCTCGGCGATGGTGCCGGCGAGCTCGACGCCGGTCGGACCAGCGCCGATGATGACGAAGGTGAGGCGCGCGGCGCGGCGCTCCGGATCGGTCTCGCGTTCGGCGCGCTCGAATGCGAGCAGGATGTGACGACGCAGCGTGGTCGCATCCTCCAGCGTCTTCAGGCCGGGCGCCCACTGCTCCCATTCGTCGTGGCCGAAATAGGCGTGGCGGACGCCGGTCGCGAGCACCAGCGTGTCATAGGGAACTTCGCTGCCGTCATCGAGCAGCACGGCGCGCCGCTCGGCATCAACGCCGCTCACGGTCGCAAACAGCGTCGTCACTTCGCGCCGCGCCCGCATGAGGTGGCGGACCGGCCAGGCGATATCGCTGGTCGCAAGCGAAGCGGTCGCGACCTGGTAGAGCAGCGGCTGAAACAGATGATGGTTGCGGCGGTCGATCAGCGTGATCTCGACGCCCGCGCCACTGAGCCGGTGGGTCGTCTCCAGCCCGCCGAAGCCGGCTCCGACGATGACGACGCGGTGGGGTTTCGCAGTCATGAAAGCTGCCCTCGATTCGTTGGGTGTGCGTCACTCATTAAAGAGCGAAGATCGGGTCGCGGTCCAATAGCCGTCATCAATTGAGGAATAGCGACAGCGTATCGACGGGACCGCGAAAAAGCGCCGCAGCCCTCGCCAAAGTGAGTAGAACTATAGTTCTTGCCATCGGGGATGGGGGCGAATTATGGTGCAGGCGGGCGCTGAGCCATTGACGGCTTTCACGATTTTGCGTCCTAACAGAACGATCCGGAAGCGGGCCATCCGTCAGTCCGGGGCAATGAGAACGAGGAGGGGACTGGGTATGAGGACGGCATTCTGGCTGGCGGGTGCGGCTGCGCTCGCGCTGGCAAGCCCGGCATCGGCCGGCGACACCATCAAGATCGGCTTCGTCTCCACCTTCAGCGGCCCGACCGCGGTGATCGGCAACGACATGCGCAACTCCTTCGAGCTCGCGCTCGACCATCTCGGCCGCAAGATGGACGGCAAGCCGGTCGAGGTGATCTACGAGGACGACCAGCAGAAGCCCGACGTCGGCAAGCAGAAGACCGAAAAGCTCGTGCAGTCCGACAAGGTCGATTTCATCGTCGGCTACATCTGGTCCAACGTGCTGCTCGCCTCGCTCAAGACGGCGGTGGATTCGAAGACCTTCCTGATCTCGGCCAATGCCGGCCCGTCGCAGCTCGCCGGCGAATTGTGCTCGCCTTACGTCTTCTCGACCTCCTGGCAGAACGACCAGACCCCGCAGGCGATGGGCCAGTACATGAACCAGAAGGGCGTCAAGAGCGTCTTCCTGATCGGGCCGAACTACGCCGCGGGCAAGGACATGCTCGCGGGCGTCAAGAGCACCTTCAAGGGCGAGATCAAGGGCGAGGAATATACGGTGTGGCCGAGCCAGCTCGATTTCTCCGCCGAGCTCTCCAAGGCGCGCGCCTCGGGCGCCGAGTCGATCTTCGTGTTCTATCCAGGTGCCGCCGGCGTGCAGTTCCTCAATCAATATGTGCAGGCGGGCCTGAAGACCCAGATCCCGCTCTATACGGCGTTTACCGTCGACGAGCTTTCGCTGCCGCTCCAGAAGGACAATGCGCTGGGCGTCCCCGGTGCGCAGGAATGGGTCAACGACCTCCCGAACGACGAGAACAAACGCTTCGTCGCCGACTACCGCAAGAAGTACGCCAGCCTGCGCCCGACCTACTACGGCGCGCAGGCCTATGACGCGGCCCAGCTCATCAACAGCGCGGTCGTGGCGGTGAAGGGCGACACCAGCAAGAAGGACGCGATGAAGGCCGAAATGGAAAAGGCCAACTTCAAGTCGCTGCGCGGCCCCTACAAGTACGGCAACAACCACATCCCGATCCAGAACTTCTATCTCCAGGATGTCGTGAAGGACGCCGACGGCCAGCTCGCGCTGAAGACGGTCGCCACCATCGTCAAGGACGACCAGGACCGCTTCCACGACAAGTGCCCGATGAAGTGAGCTCGCGCCTTTCCCTCTCTCCGTTCTTACGGGGGCGCGACGAGCTTCGCCCGCGCCCCCTCGCCGGCAATTCCCACGGTGTGTGAATTGCGACTTCTCGCCGCAAGCTGTGAGGAGTTACATCTAACGGCATGCTCGCAGAGACTCAGTGCTCCCGCGACGGCTGTCCGCTCCCAAATGGGTGTAGCCGATCTGACGTCCTCATTCGAATCGCTGCACTCGAATTGACGACTCGGCTTTTGACCTCCCCAGGCTGACACTCCTTGACGTGGGAGAGGTCCGTCCGGTTGCGACGAGGGAGGCGACATGAATTTCCGGTACCCGTCGGACGCGATCGTACCGCTTCATCGCGACCACCATCCCGTTGACGATGATGGCTATGACAGGTTCGCTTCCACATCGAGGGACTCTGCGCCTTCCTCCATGCCGATGTCCGGAGACGACGGAGCCGGCGCCCATAGCCGGCTGTGGGTCGCTGGCCAGGAGGCGCATTCTCCCACCGGGATCATGAGCCGGCACGATGCTGTGTCTTTCGAGCCCGATAGTGGCCACCACGCCACTCCATCCGCTGGACTCGGATCTGGATCGGGCAACCCATCGCTCGGCTGGGGCTCAATCCAAAGCGGAGGCAGCACAGCCGGTAATGGCGGAGATGGCTATTCTTATGGAGGCATCGTTCATGCCTCGCTTCTGATCTATGAGCCGATCAACATTTCGGTGTCCGTCGGATACGGCTCCGTTGCCCTGGCCGAGCAAACCAACGACGTGAATGTCGATCAATCCGCCTTTCAGATGGCGGGTGTCGGGGGAGATGGCGGTAACGGCAATTTCGCGTCGGGAGGCAGCGGCAGTGGTGTCGGCAACGGCGGCGCCGGCTATTTCTCCGGCGCTTTGGTCGACGCTCCCATCGTGATCTACCATCCGGTCAATGTTGCGGTGGCTGGCCCAGGCGGCACAGCGTACGCAAGCCAGTCAAATGCGGTGGACATCAATCAGTCGGCCGTTCAGATCGCAGGTGTTGGCGGGAGCGGCGGAAACGGCAACGTCGCCGGCAGCGTCATCACGCTCGATCCTGCCTGGGGATCGAGCAACCAGGCCGGCAATGGCGGAGACGGTTCTTTTCATGGAGAGCTCGTTCATACGTCCTTCGTGCTGTATGACCCGATCAACATTGCGGTCGCGGGTTACAACTCCAGCGCTTACGCGATCCAGACCAATAGCGTGTATGTGGACCAGTCCGCCCTTCAGATAGCCGGCATCGGCGGGTATGGGGGCAACGGAAACGTTGCGATGGGTGGCGGCTTTCTCTCTCAGAGCCTGTGGGGCGGCTCCGATGCGATTGCGACCGGGGCCAACGGCGCCGGCAATGGCGGGAGCGGGCATTCCTCGGGGAACCTGATCGATGTCAGCGTCGCGATCTATGCTCCCATCAATATCGCGATCGCCGGCCCGCATTCGACGGCAGTGGCGGATCAGACCAACGATGTGCACATCGACCAGAGCGCGGTCCAGATCGCCGGAGTGGGCGGCGATGGAGGCCATGGCAATCTCGCACTGGGTGGCGATCTCTCCACGCATCTTCTGTCAGATCTGCACTTGATGGCGTAGCGAAACTTGCGTCGCTCGTCCGATTGCAACGCGGCTGGCCGTCGACCCGCCGCGTATGCAAGCACTCGGGCACACCCTGATGCCTGCGACGTCAAGATGTCATCACGGGGGTCATACTTTCGTGCGTAGGCCCATCAAACCGGATGGTGTCCGATTTGACATCTATCGTCGCCGAGCATGCGAGGATCAGAGTTGCGGAGCGTGTCCATCTGATCGGGATGGATGATGCGTGTAAATCAACAAACGCAGGGAGGCTCAAATGATGCCCAAAGCGGTCCACATTTCGGATTCAATCGGATTCAAATCGATCGACACCGGCGGTCAAAGCGTCGGAAACGGCGGTGATGGCACCTTCAAGGGAGCCATCATCAACAAGCCGACGCTCACCTTCGACCCGACCAACAAGGCGGAAGGTGCCGACGTCCACGTCAACACCGGCGATCACGTCAAGCAAACGGCAGACTGGGACGCCGGCGGCGCGAACGGGACCGCCTCATGGTTTGCAAAGGCCCATGGCGGAACCGCCACGTCGAACGGAAGCCAGAGCTCGGAAAGTGGCTACGATACCTCCAAGGTCTACGCGAATACGGATGCCACCCAGATCAACAAGCTCTGGGTAGACCAGCACCAGGACGTGGCGGCCGGTATCGGCGGTGACGGTGGAAGCCTCAATTCCGCACAAGGTGGAGACGTGCACTTCCACTTCGACGTGCTTTGACCAGCAGCTCGTCGCGTGACGGGGACCGGCGGCGCGTGCCGCCGGCCCCCGATTTGCAGCCAATGCTTCGTCGTCATGCCCGAGCGGAAGGCAGGCGTGAGGCCAAACCAAATCTCCGGCGGTTACGAAAAATGCTGATGCCGCCCCTCCGAAAACCGCTTCTGCCACCGGCCCGGACTTCGCTGGAAGCGGCACTTCGGGCCTGCATGGCCCCGCTTGGCCTCGTGTTCGCTTATAGCTGCAGCTACAATCTGCTGCTATTTGCGCCCTCAATCTACCTGCTTCAGATCTACGATCGGGTGTTGTCGAGCCGGAGCGGCGACACGCTTCTGATGCTCACCCTCATCGTTGCGCTCACAGTCGTAGTCGGTGGAGTGCTCGACGCATTGCGCCGCGTTCTATTGGGCCGCCTTGGCGCGTGGGTTGAAGACAGGCTTCGTCCTTCGGTGCTTTCGGCGTGCCTCGAAACCGCCTTTCGAGGCGATTGGGCCCAGTCGCCGGACACATATCGGGATCTCACGGTTCTTCGCCAGTTCGTCGAATCCAGCGCATGCCCGCTGCTGTTCGATGCGCTTTGGACACCCCTCTTTCTCTGTGTCCTTTTTCTCGTTCATCCGTTGCTTGGGGTGGTCGGGGCCTGCAGCGTGGTTCTGCTGTTCGGCCTCACGCTTGCAGGCGATCTCCTCATGGACGATGCTACGGTCAAGTCCGGCGCCGCATTGTCTAGGAGCTACGGCCGGCTCGCAGCTGCAATCGGCAATATTCACTTGATCCGTGCAATGGGAATGGCGGATGGCACAGCGCGCCTGATATACAACGACGCACAAGAAGCGCGCAGGGAGCACGATGTTGCGCTCTCGCGGCACGCGCTCATCATGTTTGCGACAAAGCCGTTACGTGCGCTGTCGCAGGTCGTGATCATGGGAGCGGCAGCGTGGCTCGTGCTCGACTACGGCAAGAGCCCGGCGATCATTTTCGTGGCGACACTGATGTCTGGCCGTGCCATCGCGCCGGTCGAAGGTGCGATTGCAAGCTGGAAATCATTCGCGGCGGCGATGAAAGCCTATCGGCGACTCGATGCCGTGCTCGCCGCAACCCCGGCGGCGAGGGCGAACACAGAATTCCCGTCCCGGCAGCCGCTGACCGGTCTCGTCGTCGACAACGTCAGCCTGAGGTTGTCCGGGTCCAACCACTTCCCGTTGAAAGGCATCTCGTTCAGTCTCGCGCCCGGCGAATGCCTTGGCATCATCGGTCCGTCCGGCTCGGGCAAGTCGCTGCTTGGCCAAGTCATCGCCGGTCTCACGATTCCAACGCACGGCCGCGTTCTGCTCGACAATGCCGACGTATCGCTGCTCCGCGAGGGGCGAGGCGGTCGCCACCTCGGATACCTCCCTCAAGACATCAATCTCCTTGGCGAAACGATAAACGAGATCATCGCGCGTCTTGACGATGCCGATCCACGCGAGATCGTCGAGACCGCCAAGCTCGTCGGCATCCATGACGCGATCATGCGACTGCCGCAAGCTTACCAGACCGTGGTTCCCAGCGGGGGCGTGGCCTTCTCTCGCGGATATCGCCAGCGTCTCGGTCTTGCTCGGGCCTTTTTCCGCAACCCGCGCCTCGTCGTTCTCGACGAGCCGAACGCCAGCCTCGACTACGCCGGGGAGCGGATGCTGCTGGACGCCATCGAGCAACTGAAGATCGCCAATGTCATGGTGGTCGTTGTGACTCACCGAATGGGTATTCTCGGAGCCACGGACAAGATCGCCATCATGGAAGGCGGCGCGGTCGTCGCGTTCGGCGAAAGCGAGGACATCTTCGAACGGCATCTGAGCAGGCCCCAGGTGATATCGCAAGTCGCGCCAACCGAGAGCGCGCCCGCAACCGCCAAGGTGCCGGGACAACCGGTTCGCCCATGATCTGGAAACCAAAAACGCGCGTTCCGCCGAGCACCCCACCCGCCGGGCGGCGGGTTGGAATCGGCATCACCGCAATCGACGATTACGAGCCCCTTGAGTTTCCGTGGTGCACGGCTCCGACACCGATCTCGCCACGCTCGCGGCTCCGCGGCGTCACGCTCGCAGGCAATCTGCTCGTGCTCTGCTTCATGCTGGGGCTGGGTACGTGGTCGAGCCTGGCACCGCTGGAAAGCGCGGCGATCGCTTCCGGCGTCGTGGAATCGGAATCGAGCCGCAAGACGATCCAGCATCTGGAAGGCGGCATCATCGGGAAGATCCTGGTTTCAGATGGTGACGTCGTGCGCAGCGGTCAGGTACTGATCGCGCTGGACGACACCAGGGCTCGTGCCGAAGTACAAAGCCTTCAGGGCCAACTGTGGGATGCAATGGCACGCGAAGCCCGGCTTGAAACCGAGCAGCGGGGATATGAGAAGCTCTCGTTTTCGGAGACGCTGGAGCAGGCCGCCAACGCGAATCTGGCCGCTGCCACCATTCTGTCGACGCAGCAGACCGTCTTTTTGTCGCGGCGGAAGGTGTTTCAATCGCAGGTGACGGTCCTTCGAGAGAGGCGAGGGCAGGTCGAGAAGGAAATCGAGGGCCTCAAGGCCCAGGAGGCTGCCGTCGCGCAGCGAATCGACATTGCCCGGGAAGAACTCGACATGGTCGCCACCCTCGTCAGCAAGGGCCTCGAGCGGCGACCGCGCCTTTTGAACCTTCAACGGGAAGTGGCTGACATTGAGGGGCGTCGGGGCGAGATCGCGGCACAGATCTCACGTGCCGGGCAAGTGATCGGTGAATCGCAGGCAAACCTCATCAAGCTCGAGAGCGACAGGCAAAACGAGATCGCACAAGCGTTGCGTGAAGCACAGAACCAGATTTTCCAGTTGCGCGAGCGGCTGCCGGCGGCCCAGGATCAGTTGTCGCGAACAGAGATCAAGGCGCCCGAGGACGGCGTAGTAACCGACCTCCGGGTTCATACGCCGGGAGGCGTGATCGGAGCGGGTGCTCCACTGTTGGATCTGGTGCCCCGGCAGGATCGTCTGATTGTCACCGCGCGCCTGAGGCCCGAGGACATCGATGTGGTTCATCCGGGCCTGAATGCGGAAGTGCATCTCCTGCCGTACAATCAGCGTCGTGTGCCGCGGCTGAAGGGGACAGTGACGCATGTGTCGGCCGACCGGCTCCTCGACAAGCGCACCGACCAGCCATACTACGCGACGAGGATTCGCGTCGACGACGCACAGATCGCCGCAAACGATATCCAGATCACCCCGGGAATGCCGGTTCAGGTTTTCATCACGACAGGGCGCAGCACCGTTGCGCTTTACACCCTAAGGCCCCTGCTTGACAGTTTCCATGGTGCGTTCCGCGAGGATTGAGTGCCGCGGGGTGGCACCTAGGCTTCGGGAATCGAAGACGCGTTCGCCTCGGTGTCGCGGCCATGAGCCGACAATCGACCGCTCCAGCGGAGAACCGCTTCGGTGCGGTTGCGGGCGGCGCATTTTCGCATGATGTGCTGAATATGCATTTTGACGGTGTTTTCGGAAAGGTTCAGCTTGGCGGCAATCAGCTTGTTGGGCAGACCAAGCTCAAGCTCCGTCAGCACCTGCTGCTCGCGAGGTGTGAAATCGGTCGTATTCCTGTCGGTCGTGCTCCTGTCGCCATTCGAGTACGTTGATGCAAGCGCGCGCGGATATGGCTGGTCGAGGCCGGGTGCCTTGCTCAACTCGATGACCGGCAGAGGCCTGTAAACCCCGCCGGCCAGAACAAGGCGCAGACCGGCAACGGCGACTTCGATGGGAAGGGAGGTGGGGAAGAAGCCTCGCACACCCCGCTGCAGCGCGGCGAGTGCGGTGGCCTCGTCATCGCGATTGGAGATGAGGGCGATGGAGGCGTTCAGGCAGCACTCCGCGATCACGGCAAGATCGTCCTCGACGGTGCGATCGTCCGGTGGCTTGTCCCCAATGCTCAGCACGACCAGACGAACGTCCTGTGTGGGCACACAATCCAGTCCGTGGGTGGTCGCCATGTCGACAATCTCTAGCGACGCCAGTTCGCGCCTGAGAATGCTCAGGATGCTGGTGCGCGTGAGCGTAAGCGGCTCGATGAGCGCCAGGACAGGCAATTGCAGGGATTCTTTGAGCCGTTCAGCAGAATGAACCTGATCGTGCATAATGTCCTCGAATGTAAAGTACTCTGTAAGCTCACCTCACCAATTCCGCGACCGCAACGCATTGCGCATCGGTAAGCCGATGCTTCAATCCCATCTTGCGGCCCGGCCTACGCATTCTTGAGCCGGGGCAACTGTCAGTTCAGTTGCCAGGAAACTCTTTCCACGCAATTCATCGCACGGCCGCGCCTGATGTCGCGATCGCGCTCCGGTCTTCGGTCGCGCGCAAACCATCGCGACCTTTTCGATTTCACCTCACGCTTGAGTCACAGATGTTGCGATAAGCGATCGCCGCCGCCGAGCTTGCCGGTCCGTCGACGACGTAAGCATCGTTCTCCTTCACGAGATAGAGAAAGGGTCTCTCTCCAGTCTCCTCGCCTGACGCATTCGTCCCTTTGACGCGCCCGCAAATGGTGTCCACGGAACGCCCCAACGTATTCTTCCTGATGGCCCGCTTCATATCGCTGAATTCGGCAGAGTTCGGATTCTCCATCTTTGCTGCGATCGAAACTTTTGCCTTGTTCAGTACGGACTCAGACGCTTCCGCGGTCGAATTGGATGGCGAGACGTGGATCCGTGTCGTCGGAGGCGCTGCCCTGGCCACATTGATGTTGCCGCGCTTCTTCTCGGATGGTTTCTCCAGCGCTCTCTTGTCCGATCTTGCCGCGGTCGCAGGACTTGCTTTTGCAATCAAGGGATCCGGCCCGAGGGCAGCAGGCCTCGCCGCCGCCGGCTGAGCCATTGCGACTCGGTCAAAACAGGGTTGCGCGCCGCAGCCCAGGAAGTAACCCTGGGAGGGGGCAAAGAAGCCAAAGCCGATCAAAATTCCGGCCAGCACGCCAATGAAAAGCAGTCCCATCCGATTCGCCTCCTCGGGGGCGGGGCTCGGTTCGCATTTTATGACTAAGACGTACTTTCGCGCTGGTGACCCATTAGTTGCGCAAAAGCATTAAGCCCCCATTAAGCGTTTCTCTGATCAGAGGTTGTGAACCACCTAAGGTACTACGCAAAGATTGAGCCAATCGGCGGCCCGCGAGACCTTGCGCTGGTCCGATTTCAGACTCAAATCCGCCGGCGAATCAGTGAATTCCTTCGAACACGGCTTGGGGGTGTGTTCCGGGGATTTACCATGAGTAACGAATATTTGCCGCCCAGCGAGAAACAGGAAGTCATTTCAACTGCGGACAATACCGCGTCCAGTGATGCGTTCGGACTCTTGTCGCCACAGCTTCTGGAAGAGTTCGACGACGATGAATCGCCGTCAGATGAAGTTCTGCGGCTCCTCGAGGAGAATGCACGGCTTCGTGCGCTCGCGGTTGAACTCTCGAACTTGCTCGGAAACTTGCCCAATCGAGATTGGGATGCCGCGCTCATGCCTGCTGGAGATCGTCGAAAGCCCGGTGCGTAGTCGGAGCTTGGTTGCTTTCGCCATCAGATGCAGCACCAAACGTGCTGCATCCACTCAGATCCGCGGCATGCTCGCGGGGCGCACCTCGCGCGCCTGCGCTGCGAGGCGGATGGCGGCATTCGCTGCGCCGAAGCCCTGGTAGTTGCGCCGTTCGACGATCTCGAAGAAGAAACGCTCGTCGAAAATGTGGGTGTAGACCTGGAAGAACTCGCCGTCGCCCTCGCGGTCGTAGAGGATCTGGTTTTCGCGAAGCTGCGCCATCACCTCGGGCGCGAGATCGTATTTGGCTTCGATGTCGTCGTAGTAATTGTCGGGGATTTCCAGAAACTCCGCGCCACGCTTGCGCATGGCGGCAACCGTCGCAAAGATATTCTGGCAGGAGAAGGCGATGTGCTGCACGCCGGAGCCAAAGAACTCCGAGATGAAGCGCGCCGGTAGTGTGCGGTTGGCCGAGGAGCCGTTGAGCACGAAGCGCAGGCTCTGGTCGCCATTGATGATCGCCTGGCTCTGCACGAGGCCGCGGGGGTCCGCGATCTCCATCTGTGGCAGCCGGGTCAGATCGAGGATGCCGGTGTAGAACAAGAGCCAGGACAGCATCTCGTCATACGGCATCGACTGCGCGATGTGGTCGACGGCGAGAAGCTGATCGGCGCCGGCATTGCTCGCGACCGCCTCGAAATCGGTGTCCCAGTTCTTGCCGGCCTGGTCGAGAAAATATAGGAGGCTGCCGCCGACGCCGTGGATCGCCGGAATCTCCAGCTCGCCGGGACCAACCGGAGAATAAAAGGTGCGTGCCTTCAGGGCTTCCGCGCGCGCCATGGCGCGGCCGGAATCGTCGACGTCGAGCGCGATGGCGCAGACGCCGGGACCGTGCGTGACGTAGTGCGAATGCGCAAAGCCGTCGGTCTCGCAGTTGATCACGAGCTCGACCTTGCCTTGCGTCCAGCGCTCCACCGCCTTGCTGCGGTGCTTGCCGGTCTTGCGGAAGCCGAGCTGCGAGAACAGGCCGGCAAGCTCCGCCGCCTTGGTCTCGTTGACGGCGAACTCGACGAAGCCGGTGCCGCGGGTCTTCGCCTTCGGTGCGAGTTGCTTGTCGGCGAGCTTCGGCCATTTCGCCGCGAGCCGGTCCTGCAACAGGATCAGCGAGCGGAGGCCGTCGGTTGCCGTCTGCGCAGCGGAGCCGGCGCGGAACTGGTCGTTGAAGATCTCCAGCGACAGCGGGCCTGTGTAACCGGTCGCCGCGATCGCCTCCATGAATTCGCCGACCGGCAGGTCGCCCTGGCCGGGGAAGGAACGGAAGTGGCGGCTCCAGGAGAGGATGTCGAGCTCGAGCCTCGGCGCATCGGCAAGCTGCACCAGAAAGATCTTGTCGCCGGGGATCGAGGCCATCGCGCGTGTCGGGAAGCTCGGCGCCAGCGCGTGAAAGCTGTCGAGAATGACGCCGATCGCGGGATGGTCGGCACGGCGCACGATCTCCCAGGCATCGCGGTAGTCGTTGACGTGACGGCCCCAGGCCAGCGCCTCGTAGCCGACGCGTAGAGAACGCTTTGCCGCGCGATCGCCGAGCTCGCGGAAATCGTCCGCGGCGCGGTCGATGCCACCAAGCGAAGCCGGCGAGACATTGCTACAGATCAGAAGGAGATCGGTGCCGAGCTCCTGCATCAAATCGAACTTGCGCTCGGCGCGGGCAAAGTTGCGCGCGCGCTGCGGCTCCGGCATGCCCTCGAAGTCGCGGAACGGCTGGAAGGCGCAGATCTCGAGATTGAGGTCCTTGCAGAGGCGCGCCACCTCGCGCGGGCTCGCGCCGAACGACAACAGGTCGTTCTCGAAAATCTCGACGGCATCGAAGCCGGCCGATGCGATGGCGCGGAGCTTTTCGTCCAGCGTGCCTGAGAGGGAGACCGTTGCGATCGAGCGCTTGTTCATACTGCTGTCTCCTCCATGGCGCCGCCGAGGAACAATTGTCCGATGCGCGGATCGTTCAGAATTTTCTGTGCCTTGTCGACCATGCGGGTCTGCCCGAGCTCGAGCACGATGCCGAAATCGGAGATCTCCAGCGCCGAGCGGGCGTTCTGCTCGATCATCAGGATCGTCACGCCGCGATCGCGCAGGGATTTTAGGATATCGAAGGTTTGCTGCACCATCAGCGGCGACAGGCCAATCGAGGGTTCGTCGATCAGCACGAGCTTTGGCTCCAGCAGGAGCGAGCGCGCGATCTCGAGCTGCTTTTGTTCGCCGCCCGACAGCGTGGAAGCCTGCTGCGCCGACTTGCGCCGTAGCGCCGGGAACAGATCGAGCGCGGCCTCGATGCGCGTGTGTAGATCGACGTCCTTTGCGGCCGCGACGCCGCCGAGCTCGATATTGTGGCGCACCGACAGCTCGGGAAAAATGTTGCGGCCCTGCGGCACGTAGCAGATGCCGGCATTGAGCAGCGTACGCTGGCTCAAGTTCGTGACGTCGCGATTCGCGAAGCTGATCTTGCCCTCGCGCAGCTTCAAGAGGCCGAAGATCGCCTTGAACACGGTGGATTTGCCGGCGCCGTTGGGGCCGATGATCGTGGTGATGGTGGCCGGCGGCACAGAAAACGTCGTGCCGTTCAGGATCGTCATCTTGCCGTAGCCGCCGACGAGATTGTGAACCGAGAGGATCGGATCGCTCATGGTCTAGTGTCCCAAATAGGCTTCGATCACGGCGGGGTTCCTGCGGACTTCGTCGGGCCGTCCCATCGCCAGTACCTTGCCTTCCGCCATCACCATCACGCGCGAGCACAGCGACATCACGAATTCCATGTTGTGCTCGATCACCACGAAAGTCGCGTTCTTCTCGCGGTTGATTGCGATCAGGCGCTCCTTCAGGTCCGACAGCATCGTCGGGTTGACGCCGCCTGCGGGCTCATCGAGCAGCACCAGGCGCGGCCCGCCCATGAAGGCCATCGCGGCATCGAGCAGCTTCTGTTGGCCGTAGGAGAGGCCGCCAGCAGGTTCAGCGGCGAGATGGTCGAGCTTGAAGAAGCCGATCATCTGGTTGGCGGCGTTGGTCAGGCCGGCATCGGAGCGGCCGACCAGGCGCGATGCCATGTTGCCCTGGTGCTCCTGCCCGGCAAGGATCAGGTTCTCGCGCACCGAGAGTTTTGGAAACACTTGCAGGAGCTGGAACGTGCGGCTGACCCCGAGCTTGTTGAGCTCGGAGGGGCGCAGGCCCGTGACGGTCCTGCCGTCGAGCTTGACCTCGCCACTGCTCGGCATGAGCTGGCCGAGGATGCAGTTGAACAGCGTCGACTTGCCGCAGCCGTTCGGCCCGATCAGGCCGAGGATCTCGCCTTCGCGGACGTCGAAGCTGACGCCATCGACCGCGTTGATACCGCCGAAGTTCTTCTTGATGTCCGTGACTTCGAGCACCGCACTCATTGCGCCGTCTCCAGGCGGGATTTTGCGACGGCCCGCAGCGCCGACGCAGCCTTGGTGCGCCGCGCCGCCATGTAGCGATCGAGGATCCCCAAGATGCCGGTCGGCGACCAGATCAGCAGCAGCATCACCGCGATCGCGTAGAGCATCAGGTAATAGCCCTCGGTGAAGCGCAGCCATTCCGGCAGCAGCACCGCGATCATCGCGCCGAGAAAGGGACCGAGGTAGAAGCCGGCGCCGCCGACGATCACCATCATCAGGAGATCCAGCGAGAGCGACAGGTTGAACGGCACCGGGTCGATATATTGCGTCAGCGGCGCATAGAGCGCGCCGGCGACGCCGCCGAGCGCCGAGCCGATTGCGAACGCCATCAACGTGTAGCGGCGGGTGTCGACGCCGAGCGACTGCGCGCGCAGCGGATTCTCGCGCAGCGCGATGAAGGCGCGGCCCCAGGGCGAGCGAATCAGCCACCACACGGCGAGCGAGACGATGGCAAGCGAGCCGAGACAGACATAGTAGAACGGCAACGGCTTGTTGGTCGCGATGCCGAAAATATGTGGCCGCGGAATATTGGAGATGCCGTAGATGCCGCCCGTGAGCCAGCTCTCATTGCGGAACACCAGGAAGGCGAGGGTGGAGAAGGCGAGCGTGACGAAGGCGAGGTAGTGGTGCTGCACGCGCAGCGCCGGGTAGCCGAGCACCCAGCCGACCGCAAAGCTCAAGCCGATCGCGACGAGGATCGCGGCCGGCAGCGGCCAGCCGTGGGTCGTCATGATCGCCGCGGCGTACGCGCCGATGCCGACGAAGGCGCCCTGTGCCAGCGAGACCTGGCCGGCATAGCCGAGCGTGAGATTGAGCCCCATCGCGGCGATCGTCATCACGGCCCACTGGCTCAGGATGAACAGGCCGTAGCGGTTGAAGTTCATGGGGACGACGATCAGCGCAGCGATGACGATAAGGCCGAGCGCGATCTTCAGGGGTTTGGCGAATCCGGTCATACCGTACGCTCCTCGGCGCGGCCGAGCAGGCCCTGGGGACGGAACAGGATGACGATGATCAGAACGAGCATCGGCACTGCCGAGCGATATTGCGTCGAGACGTAGGAAGCCGCGAGATTGTCGAGCACCCCGATCAGGAGGCCGCCCGCAATCGCGCCGCGCACCTGGTTGAAGCCGCCGACGATCGCGGCGATGAAGGCAGCCTGGCCCAGCACCTCGCCGGAGGAGAATTTCGCCAGATAGATCGGCGTGATCAGGAGCGAAGCCAGCGCGACCAGGAAGGCGTTGATCAGGAAGGTCAGGAGGATCATCCGCTCGACCGGTACGCCGATGATGCGCGCCACCGTCGGGTTCTGCGCCGCCGCCTGCATCTGGTGGCCGAGCGAGGTGCGGTTCAGAAGCGCAGTCAGGCCGACCACGGCGAGAATAGCGACGACGAGCACGCCGATGCTTTGCAACGAGACCGCATGTCCAAAGACAGAGACGTCACCAGTCGGCACGATCGAGGGGAAGGGCGAGGCTTCGGCGCTGAAGAACTGCTTCACGGCCTCCTTGATGCCGATTGCCAGCGCCATGGTGGCGATCGCCAGCGGCAGCACGCCATGGCGCAACATCGGATCGACCAGCAGCATCTTGAAGGCGAGGCCAAGCAGGATCATCGAGAGCAAGGTGCCGAGGATGATGGCGAGCCAGAACGGCGCCCCCACATGCATCGCCGCCAGCATCAGAAACGCCGGCAGCATCACGAACTCGCCCTGCGCGAAATTGATGGTCTGCGAGGTCTGCCACAGCAGCGTGAAGCCGACCGCCACCAGCGCATAGATGGCGCCTGTTGCAAGTCCCGCGACCAGAAGATCGAACAGATTGGACATTTTCCCCTCTCCCCGCTCTCACTCTTCTCCCTCTCACCGTTCTTACGGGCCGCGACGAGCATCGCTCGGGCTGAGAGGGTCGGGTGAAGGGCTCGCTCCGCAAATACGGTGATAATTCGCGGAAGCCGCCCCTCACCCCAACCCTCTTCCCGCGAAGAGCGGGGAGAGGGAGTAGGGCGCAAGGTCACTTCAGCTTCGGCAGCACCTGCTTCACCACCTGCTTGCCTTCCACGACCTCGACCAGGAAACTCTGGCGGTCGATGTCGCCGTTCTGGTCGAAGGTGACGTCCATCAGGATGCCCGGTTCGTCCGCGGCCTTGATGGTCAGGCCGTGCAGCGTGTCGGCAAACGCCTTGGGATCGACCTTGCCCATCTTCTCGGTGGTGGCCTTCACCATGTAGACGGCGAGGTAGCCCTTCAGGCCGTTATGGTCGGGCACGTAGTTGTACTTTTTGGAGAACCGATCGCGGAAGCCCTTGATCAGGTCGACCGGTGCGTCGGTGGTGAGGCCGACATGGCCGCGCGCGCCGTTGGCGGCGTCGCCTGCAAGCTCGATCACCTTCTGGCCGATCAGCGTGGTCTCGCCCATCAGCGGCGCGGTGACGCCCTGGCGCTTCAGCTCTTTGAGGATGCGCGCGCTCTCTTCCTCGTTCAGATAGACGAACACCGCGTCCGGATTGGCGGCCTTGATCTTGCCCACGTCGGCGGCGAAGTCGGCTTGGCCGGCTTCGGTCGAGAGATCGGCGACGACCTTGGAGCCGAGGCGGTCGAGCTCCTTGACGATGACGTCGCGTCCGCCGCGGCCGAAATCATTGTTGACCCAGACGACAGCGACCGTCTTCGCCTTCATGTCGTCGTGGATGTACTTTGCGACCTTCGGCATCGAGGATTGCTGGCCAAAGGAGGTGCGGAACAAGAACTTGTTGCCTGCCTGGGTCAGCTCGGCGGCCTCACCGCCCATGATCTGCGCGATGCCAGCTTCGGCCGCGAGCGGCGCGGTGACTTTCACCGAGCCGGAATAGCCGGGCCCGAGCAGCACATAGGGCTCGGCGTCGAGCGCCTTTTGCACTTGCGCGCGCGCCACGCCCGGGTTGGACTGCGAGTCGGCATGGGTGACCTCGAGCTTGCGACCGAGCACGCCGCCCTTGGCGTTGATTTCCTCGATCGCGAGATCGATGCCGTTCTTCCAGTTGGTGCCGACGGTGGCGCCGCCGCCGGACAGCTCGGCGACGTCGGCCAGCTTGATCGGCTGCGCAAAGGCGCTCGTTGCCATGGCAACCGCAAACAGGGCGCCCAGTAATGTCGATTTCATCTCACTCCTCCCATTTCTCTTCAGTTATGCAAGCGGTCTTGTTTCCGGCCGCTTTCCGTCAAGCTACCTGATAGGCGGCGCTGCGCGCTGCCATCACGGCGTCAAAAGCCTCGCCCATGACCTCGGTCGATGGGGCAAGGCCGGTGAACAGTTCGAACGCGTCTGCGGCCTGGTAGATCGCGAGCTCGCGGCCGGTCATGATCCGCGCGCCCTTGGCCTGCGCTGCCGCGAGCAGCGGGGTGATCAGCGGTGAATAGACGGCGTCGGCGACCCAAAGGTCTGCACGCAGCAGCGCCGTCGGCACCGGCGTGTCCCGGTTCGGCAGCATGCCGACCGGCGTTCCGTTGATCAGGCCAGTTGCGCCCTCGAGCGCATCCTCGATGCTGGATGCGACTTTTGCGCCGTTCGTGGTCAGGAGCGATGCGAGCTTCTCGGCCCGCGCCGGTTCGCTGTCGACGATGCGGATGTCGGAGACCTTCTGGCTCGCCAGCGCGAAGGCGATCGCCTTGCCGACGCCGCCGGCGCCGATCACGGCGACCGCATTGCCCGCGGGCGCCAGCAGGGGCGCCACCGCACGGGCAAATCCCGTGGTGTCGGTGTTGTGGCCGATCAGCCGGCCATCGCGAACGACGACGGTGTTGACTGCACCCATGGCGGCTGCGCCGGGCGCAAGCTCGTCGAGTAGCGGCACCACCGCTTCCTTGTAGGGATAGGTGACGTTGACGCCGGCAAAGCCGAGCCGCCGCACCCCCTCGAGCATCATGCTGAGCCCGGCAGAATCCGCGCCGGCGACCTCGATGAGCTGGTAATGGCCGCGCAGCCCCAGCGCCTCGGCGGCGTGCTCGTGCATGGCAGGCGAAGCGGAATGCTTAATCGGCGCACCGATCAGGCCGGTGAGGAGTTTCTGAGGTGCGGCAGGTCGGCGCGTTGACATGATCCGAATTGGTCTGGGTGTGTATGTGTTTCGCCACGCGGTGTTGCGCGGAAATCGGCAAAGCTCAAGCCCGACGATAGCCTGTCCCCCGCCTAACACAATTACCCATTTATCCTACAAACCTAACATAATGTTATTTCCTGCGACCGCGAGCCGCGGCGCCCTTCTGGCCGCTGCGCGAGGGCTCGACCGCGCGCATCTCGGCGCGGAGCTGCTCGATGAAATATTCGACGTGGAGCGAGAGCGGTGCGCCGCGTTTCACCGCGATATAGGTGTCGAACCGCGTCGGCTCGGTGATCCTCAACAGCTCGATGCCGGGATAGCCGCCATGGGCGACCGTGAACTGGTCGATGATCGCGATCCCCAGGCCCGCCTTCACCAGCGCGCACACCGTGGTGCCGAAGCGAGCGCGGATGGTGATGTTGTATTCGAGCCGGTGACGGGCAAAGATCTCGGCCATGATCCTTCCGTAAGGATCGTTCGGATCGATGCCGATCAGCGGATAGCGCGTGATCTCGGCCGCCGAGACCTGCTTGCGGCCGGCTCGCTCATGGCCGGGCGGCACGATGCAATAGAGCTCGCCGGAAGCGAGCGGCATGAAATCGAGGCCGGAATGCTCCAGGCGGTAGCTCATCGCGACGCACTCGCCGCGGCCGAGCATGAGATAGTCGATCGCTTCCTCGAGCTTGAGGATGTTGATGTCGATGCCGAGATCCGGATAGCGCCGCCGGACCCGCTCGATCGCACGCGGCACCATCACCTGCGAAATGCTCGGCACCGAGCCGATGCGCAGCTCCGACAATCCGCCGCGGCCGATCTTGGAGATGATCTCGGAGAGGTCATCGACCTTCTTGTAGACGCCGTTGATCTGCTCGAAGATGTTCTCGGCCTCGGGCGTCGGGAAGTAACGTCCGTTCTGGCGCTGGAAGAAGCGGATGCCGAGCGAGCGTTCGGTGTATTTGACGAGACGGCTGATGCCGGGCGCCGATACGTTCAATAGCTTCGCCGCGCCGCCAATGGTCCCCGTCACCATCACGGCGCGGATCACTTCAACCTGGCGTAGCGTCATCATGCTCTGGGACATCCCGACGGACGATCGTGAGTGACGATCATCTCACGACAGGCGTCATGTCATCCAGCCGCAAATGCCTGTCAACGTGAATAGCCCGCGGCGCGCGCTATCTTTGGCCATGAAGGGAGAACGGACTAGGAAGCGAGAACGGACTCAATTTCGCGGTCAGATTGTTTCAGCTAAAACCGGCGCGTTCGAATAGAAGGCCATCGCATCGCGACGTCTCACCCGCGCGATTGCTGCAACTGCGTTCTAGCGTGCCGGCCCTTCGGGTGAGACGCTATCGGGCAGCGCGGCGCGTTCGCTTTCCAGCACCTCGCGCGCGAGCTCGATGATCTTCTGCTTGTTCGCGGTCTCGCGCACGGCGAAGAACACGCGGTTGAGTTCCAGGCCGAGCACGCTGTTGAGGGCGATGTTCTCATCTTCCATCGTGGCTCTCTCGCTCCAGACGACGGAGGTGTATCTTGACCTCCCTTCCTCCACAAGTAGATTAAATCTTCAGAGCCTGCCGCACCGTGAAACTACGGAGGCGATGCATTGAGACGACGCCCGAGTCAGGCTACAAAGCAAGCTACGGAGCGAGGGGGCAGGAACGAACCGATGTCCGCTGTGGACTATGGCCGGGAAGCGCTCGACTTCATCGAAGGCCTGGAAGCTTACAGCAGGGTTCCGGATGCGATGAACGCGCTTGAGGCGGCATTTGGCCGCTTCGGTTTCGAGCACATCATCGTCACGGGGCTACCGAATCCGGAGCAGCACTTCGAACAGATGGTGCTCGCCAAGCGCTGGCCTGCGGAATGGTTCAGGATGTACACCGAGCGGAACTACGTCCGCTTCGATCCGGTGATCCGGATGTGCCGGCAGTCGGTGAATCCCTTCGAATGGTCGGAAGCACCGTACGATGCCGAGCGGGAGCCCGGTGCGGTGGAAGTGATGAACCGCGCCACCGATTTCCGCATGTCGCGCGGCTTCGTCGTGCCGATCCACGGGCTGACCGGTTATGAGGCCGGTGTTTCGCTCGGCGGCGTGCATCTCGATCTCAATGCACGAAGCAAGCCGGCGCTGCACCTGATGGCGATGTACGGCTTCGACCGCATCCGCCGCCTGCTCGATCCGCGTCCGACGCCGCCGGCGCTGCTCACGCCGCGCGAGCGCGAGGTGCTCGCCTGGGCCTCACAAGGCAAATCGGCCTGGGAGATCGGCGAGATTCTTCACATCACGCAGCGGACCGCGGAAGAGCACCTTGCAACCGCTGCGCGCAAGCTCGGTGCCGTCAACCGTACGCATGCAGTCGCGATCGCGATCAAGCACAAAATCATCAATCCATAAGCTCTCACTGGGAAATTTCCCAATATCGAAGCCGCCTCTTTTCAACGAGGCTTCCCCCGTTTCGAAGAACGGGGGATTTCATGATCCATGCAATTTCTTCGGCGAACCGACATCTGTACGAAGACGTCGTCGAGCAACACTTCCGCTTGCGGCACGAGATCTTCGTCGACGAGCGCAAGTGGGAAGCGCTGCGCAAGCCCGACGGCCGCGAGGTCGACGTCTACGACGACGACGATGCGATCTACATGCTCGCGCTGGAGAGCCGCCGCGTGATCGGCGGCTACCGGCTGTATCCGACCACGAAGCCGACGATGATGAGCGAGGTCTTTCCGCATCTCGCTGCGGTGCGCGGCTGTCCGGCTGGCGCGCTGGTGTGGGAATGGTCGCGCTTCTTCGTCGCGCGTGACCGCCGCGATGGAGCCATCAATCTGCAATTGATGGCGTCGGCGCAGGAGTTCTGTCTCGACCAGGGCATCGAGCGTCTCTGCCTCGTCATGGAGACCTGGTGGTTGCCGCGCTTCCACGACATCGGATTCGTCGTCACGCCTCTGGGATTGCCCGCGCTGGTCGACGGCTCTTGGACCATGGCTGCCATGATCGACGTTTGCCGGGAGTCGCTCGATACCGTGCGCGAGCGGATCGGCATGGCGAGCGTCGTACGCCAGGATGGTCCGCGCCTCGACGCCGTCGCCCGTGCCAACACCTGCGGCCTCACCGCCGCGCAACGAAAGACCGCCTGAGATGTCGAACATGATGCGAGACACCCGAACCCTTGCGAAGCTTAAGATGAAAATGAAGGAAGAGAATCTCGGCTACATGTCCGACATGGCGCTCGAGCTGGCGCAGATGGCGGATGATTGCGGCCACGCCACGCTCGCCTATCTGTTCCGGATGGCGGCGCTCGAAGCTTCCACCGCCGACGGCGTCGCGACTGACCGGGATGACTTTCCTCACTCGATGACCTCGCACTGAGCGCGACGATGGCCTGCCTCTCCCTCTCCCCGCACGCGGGGCGAGGTGAAGCGCGTTACTCGGATGAATCGTGAGGCGAGCTGTCGACCTCAGCATTCTTGATGTGAGTGCGCGAGACAATCGCCGGGATGCCGGCAGCAACCTCACCGTTCAACATCTACCCTGCGCCTCGTCTGAGTAGACGTGGGTGCGGCAGCTTGACCCATCCCCCACGCAATCTTCTTGCAAGTCGCACTCAACGCCTGTTCGATGAGATGCAACAAAGTGCATGTCGGGCATAGAATCGCTCTTGCGTCGGAACGATACTGCCGTTACCGATTTTGGCCTTGAAGAGGTAGGGGGAGCTCTTTCACTGATGGCGGCCGTGTTCGAACATCGGCGCAACGTGATGCCTGGCTGAAAGAGCGTCGATGCTGCTCGTCGTCGAACAATTCCTCAACGGATTGCAGTTCGGGCTGCTTCTCTTCCTGCTGGCCGCCGGGCTGACGTTGGTGTTCGGGATCATGGATCTCGTCAATCTCGCGCACGGCTCGCTCTACATGATGGGCGCCTATTTCGCCGCGACCTTCGTCGCCTGGACCGGCAATTTCCTGCTCGGCGCGCTGCTCGCACTGGGCGCGACGCTCGTGCTCGGCATCGTGCTCGAAGTGGTTGCGCTCAGGCATCTCTATGGCCGCGACCATCTCGACCACGTGCTCGCGACCTTCGGCCTGATCCTGTTCTTCAATGAAGCGGTGCGGCTGATCTGGGGCCCGGCGGGTCTCGCGCTGCCGCTGCCGCCCTGGCTCACCGTGCCGGTGCCGATCCTGCCCGGCATCTATTACCCGGCCTATCGCCTTGCCATCATCGTGGTCGCGCTTCTCGTCGCGTTGCTGCTCTATCTCGGCGTGATGCGCACGCGCATCGGCATGCTGATCCGCGCCGGAGCCTCCAATCGCGAGATGATCGGCGCGCTCGGCATCAACATCAAGCTGCTCTATACGCTGGTGTTCGGTCTTGGCGCGGCGCTCGCCGGCCTCGCCGGGCTTATGCAGGCGCCGATCCTCACCGTGCAGATTGGCATGGGCGAGAACATCCTGATCCTTGCCTTCGTCATCATCGTGATCGGCGGCATCGGCTCGATCCGCGGCGCGTTCCTCGCGGCGATCTTCGTCGGCATGATCGATACGCTCGGCCGCGCCTTCCTGCCGAACCTGCTGCGCCAGATCCTGAGTTCAACCGCAGCGTCCACCGCCGCGCCCGCGCTGTCCTCCATGCTGATCTATCTCTTGATGGCTGTCGTGCTGGTGGTGCGGCCGGAGGGGCTGTTTCCGGCCAGTCGTCGATGAAGGCTTTGAGCGTGAGCAAGGCCGTCACGGCCCTGGTGCTGGCAGGCCTCGTGTTGCTGCCGCTCTATTCGCAGCTTTCCGGCAACATCTTCATCCTGACGCTATTCACCCGCATCGTCATCCTGGCGCTCGCGGCCGCGAGCCTCAACCTCATCATGGGCTATGGCGGCATGATGAGCTTTGGTCACGCCGCCTATCTCGGCATCGGCGGCTACGCGGTGGGCATCCTGGCGCAGGAAGGCATCGGAAGCGGCTTCATCCAGTTCCCGGTCGCGCTTGCGGCGTCCGCGCTGTATGCGCTCGTGATCGGCGCGCTGTCCTTGCGCACGCGCGGCGTCTATTTCATCATGATCACGCTCGCCTTCGCGCAGATGGCCTACTACGTCGCATCGGGCCTCGCGCGCTACGGCGGCGACGACGGTCTCACCGTCTACAAGCGCAGCGATTTCTCCGGGCTGATCAATCTCTCCAGCCGTGTGCAGTTCTACTATCTCTGCCTCGGCTGCCTGCTGGGCGTCATTGTCTTGATCTGGCGCATCGTCAATTCGCGCTTCGGTCTTGTCGTGCAGGGCCTGCGCTCGAACGAGCAGCGCATGCAGGCGATCGGATTTCCCGCGAAGCGCTATCAGCTCGTCTGCTTCGTCATATCGGGCACCATGTGCGGCCTTGCCGGTGCGCTGCTCGCCAACAACACCGACTTCGTCAGCCCGGCCGTGATGTACTGGACCCGCTCCGGCGACCTCATGGTGATGGTGATCCTAGGGGGAATGGGTACGCTGTTCGGCCCGGTCGTGGGTGCGGTGGTATATCTGCTGCTGGAAGAATTCCTGTCGCAGATCACCGAATATTGGGCGCTGATCATGGGCCCGCTCCTGCTGCTTATCGTGCTGTTCGGGCGCGGCGGCATCATGGGCCTGCTCGGGAGGGCCGGTCGTGGTTGAACCGCTGCTCCGCGTCGAAAAGCTGGTGCGCCGCTTCGGCGGCATCATCGCGACCGATCACGTTTCGCTCGATGTTGCGGCCGGCGAGCTGCACGCCATCATCGGTCCGAACGGCGCCGGCAAGACCACGCTGATCAGCCAGCTCACCGGGCACCTCTCGCCGCATGCGGGCAGCGTCTTGCTCGGCGGGCGCGATATCACCTATCTGCCGGCCTATCGCCGCTGCGCGCTGGGGCTCGCGCGCTCGTTCCAGATTACCTCGCTGCTGCTCGACTTCACCGCCGCCGACAATGTCGCGCTGGCGGCGCAGGCGCACGCGGGCACGTCGTTCCGCTTCTTTGCCAATGCGCGGAAGGAGCGATCCTTGCGCGATGCCGCGCAAGCCGCGCTTGATCGCGTCGGCCTGTCGCATCGCGCAGATGTCGTGGTGAGCAGGCTCAGCCATGGTGAGCGGCGCGAGCTCGAGCTTGCGGTCGCGCTCGCAAGCAAGCCGAAGATCCTGCTGCTGGACGAGCCGATGGCCGGCCTTGGCGTTACCGAATCCCAGCGCATGGTGAAGCTGCTTCAGGATCTCCGGAAAGAAGTCTCGATCGTACTGGTCGAGCATGACATGCCGGCGGTATTCGCGCTCGCCGACCGCATCTCGGTGCTGGTCTATGGCCGCGTCATCGCCTCCGGCGATCCGGCCGCGATCCGCGCGAACGACGAGGTCAAGCGCGCCTATCTCGGCGATCAGCATGTGGTGAGGCGCCATGATTGACCAGATGGCCGACTCGCTGCTCGACGTCGACGGCATCGAGACCTGCTATGGCCTCTCCCAGGTGCTGTTCGGTCTGTCGCTATCCATCAAGGCGGGCGAGATGGTCTCGCTGATGGGCCGCAACGGCATGGGCAAGACCACGACCATCCGCTCCATCATGGGCCTGACACCCGCGCGCGCCGGCGCGATCCGCTTCGCGGGCTCAGAGGTGCGCCAGCTTCCGCCCTACCGGATCGCAAAACTCGGCGTCGGCCTCGTGCCGGAGGGACGCCAGATATTTCCCAATCTCACCGTGCGCGAAAATCTCGTCGCGGCGGCCGCTGATCGCTTCGGCATCGACAATCCCTGGACGCTGGCCGCGATCTACGTCCTGTTTCCGCGCCTCGCCGAGCGTGCGTCGAACATGGGCAACCAGCTCTCCGGCGGTGAGCAGCAGATGCTCGCCATCGGCCGCGCGCTGATGACCAATCCAAAGCTCCTGATCCTCGACGAAGCGACCGAAGGCCTCGCCCCGCTGATTCGCGAGGAGATCTGGAATTGCCTGTCGCTGCTCAAGAAGCGCGGGCAATCGATCCTGGTCGTCGACAAGAACGTCGACCACCTCGCCCGCATCTGCGACCGCCACTACATCATCGAGCGCGGCAAGACGGTGTGGAGCGGCACCTCGGACCAACTGACGGCCGAGCCTGAGCTGCAGCACCGGTATCTCGGAATTTGACGCGTTCCTCAGTGCGGGCACAACGTCGTCCGTTCTAGCCGCGCTCACGGGGGATCGGCAGCCGTCTTCGACGAAATCTAGTTTCGAAGCCCTCCAAACTGTTCGCACAGCTCTTGAGCGCACCGTCGCTGGTCGTAAAAGTTTGCAGCGTAGTGATGCAAGACTTCTATGATCAAATCGTCGGACGGCGTGGAGACAACGTTGACGCCACACGATCCGGCGCTTCAGCGGCGGCGCAATGGCTGGATTTCCCGGGCTGCCTGTTTGTGAGGGGTGAGTTTCAAGCCGCTGCAGACTGGCCTGCGATCGCGCAGCCGGGATTGTTCATTTCCGTGGCGTTCGACGGTGGGAAGGGCCGCGGCAATCTGGCGCATGGGAGGGGTTGCAGAAAGCAGATCACGGTGATTGCCGTCCGCGAAGCCGCTGCAGTCGCGCGCCCGGTTCAGTGTGATGAAAGGCCTGCGATAGGCCTGGCGTTGCCCAAAGCTTCCATCGACGGTCTCGGTCTCGAGCATGATTTCCGGGCACTGTTTGAGAACGACGAGTCCGGTGCGGTTGTCGTCTCTTTGAAGGCATCGCCGCGCATTCAGGCCATCGCGGCAGAAATGTTCTCGCCGCCGGTCGACGGAAACGCTGCAAAATTGTTGCTGTCGGCGCACGCTGCCGAGATCATCGTTCATGCACTGGCCGGCGAGCAGGGCAGGATCGAGATCGATCCGGTAGCCGATCTCCAGCGGATGCGATTGCAGTCGGTCAAGGCGCGCATGGACGCCGATCTGGCCTACCCGTGGAGCATCGACGAGTTGGCGCGGAACGCCGGGCTGAGCCGCCGGTCCTTCAACCAAAAATTCAAGATGGCGTATGGCGAGAGCGCGATCGATCACTTGAGGGCCCGGCGGCTGGATGCTGCTCGGGCCCTTCTGATTCATCAGCGGTTGTCGGTCACCGAAGCGGCCTATCGGGTCGGCTATGCCCATCCGGCAAATTTCGCAACGGCCTTCCGCAGACGCTTCGGCTATTCGCCGAGCGACTGCCAGTAGCAGAGTTCGACTGAGCTCGCGGGCGTTCTGCACGCAGCTGCATGAGTCTGCACGACGTGTCCATGTCGTCGACGACGAAGGCCTATCCGTTCGCAGACTTGAGAGCCTCCACGTGGAATCAAAGGTGATTTGCGCACGCGCAAAGGCGGTGCGCGCCGCGATCTGATTACTCCCCGATCGTTCGAAGATGGAACTCGGGGACGACGATGAGACGCGACGACGGGCATAAGTTGGTTTGGGAGCGGTTGATGAGATCAGGCCTGGGCCTGGGGATGGCTGGCCTGGGAGTGCTCCTGCAACCGACACCGTCGATCGCGCAGATATCCGAGCCGAGGTCCGGCTCGAGCGCAGGGACCTCATTGCCTCCCGTCACGGTGGATGCACCCGGACAGGCGCGTCCGCGCGCCCAGCGAGCGTCGCAATCGCCGCGCGACCGCAACCTGACACAGCGCAATGCCGGGCCCGTGGATACCAGAAATCAAAACGCGCGTGAGGCCGGTGCCGGTCGCGGCAATGCGTCAAGCGAGAGCAGCTACGTTGCGGGCACGAGCTCGGCAGGCACGAAGACGAGCACGCCATTGCTCGAGACGCCGCAGTCGATCTCGGTCGTGACGCGCAAGGAGCTCAACGATCGCACCGTGCAGACGCTGACGTAGGCGGTCGGTTACGAGCCGGGCGTCCGCATCGATGCTGCCGGCTACGATCCGCGCTTCGATTCGATCTCGATCCGCGGCTTCGATATCACCTATAACGGCACCTATCTCGACGGACTGCGCCTCGTCGGTGCCGGTCTCGGCGTGTTCAAGACTGAACCTTATGGCATCGACAGCATCACCGTCGTTCGTGGGCCGAGCTCAGCGCTTTATGGCCTCGGCTCCCCCGGTGGACTGATCGATCTACAGAGCAAGCTGCCGACCAGCCAGCCGTTTCACGAGGTGCAGACCCTGTTCGGCGACCGCAGTCGCTTTGAGGGCAATTTCGATCTTTCCGGGCCGCTCGATGCCAGCGGCCAGTTTCTCTATCGGTTGACCGGGGTCGTTCGCGAGGCGGACGTGTTCGTGCCGGGCGGCAAGGACGATCGTGTCTATGTGGCGCCAGCCGTCACTTGGAAGCCTGATCAATCGACGTCTTTCACGGTTCTCGGCGCCTACCAGAAATCGAAGACGCCGGGGTCGATGTTCACCTACTCCTCGGGGACCGGGACGACCAACGACATCTACACCGGCAGTCCGTCCTACAATTCGCTGGATCAGGAGCAGGGGCGCGTCGGCTACATCTTCGAGCATGCCTTCGACAACAGCGTCACGGTCCGGCAGAAGTTCCGTTACACGGATGTGGACGCGGTCACCCGCTATGTCGGCTTTCTCGGCGCTCCGGTGGGCGACGTCGTTTCGCGCTATACCGGCTACGTCCACGACAGGCTGCAATCCGCCATCGTCGACAACCAGGTCGAGGCCAAGGTCGCTACGGGACCTGTGCAGCACACCCTCCTGATCGGCACCGACTACACCTGGTCGAAATTCTCTGACATGCAGGGGTTCGGCTTCGGTGTGTCCGATCTCAATCTGGCAGCGCCGGTCTATGCGCCCGAATCCATTCCTGATCCGGCAATCTCGTCCTCGACGGCACAGCGGCAAATCCAGTCCGGCGTCTATGTCCAGGACCAGGCCAAGCTCGATCACTGGATCTTGACGCTGAGCGGTCGCAGTGACTGGGTGCGCACCACGGGCGAGGATCTGTTCGCGGTGACCCGGCAAGTGCAGTCCGACCAGGCCTATAGCGGGCGAGCCGGGCTGACCTATGTGTTCGATTCCGGCGTTGCGCCCTACGTCGCCTATTCGACGTCGTTCTTTCCCAATCTCGGCGTTGATCCGTCTGGCGCCTTCTTCAAGCCGACCACCGGCCGGCAGACCGAGGTCGGTGTGAAGTATCAGCCGCCCGGCACCAGGAGCTTCATCACCGCCGCTGTCTTCGACCTCACCCAGGACGGCGGGCTCGTGACGACGGGGACGGGGGTCACGGTCCAGCGCGGAGAGATTCAAAGCCGCGGCTTTGAATTGCAGGGGCTCGCGAGTCTGGGTGGTGGTTTTGATATCACCTCGTCGTACACCTATCTCGACATGGTCACCAAGCAGGCTGCAGACAGCTCGACGCTTGGTAAGTTTCCATCCGGCAACCCCCCGCACACCGCGACGTTGTGGGGCAACTATGCCCTGCCGCTGGCCAGTCCGTTCGCAGGACTAAGCGTCGGCGCGGGCGTGCGCTACATGTCCTGGAGCTTTGGCGACGACGAGAATACCTTCAAGAACAGCGCGGTTACCTTGATCGATGCGGCGCTGAAATATGATCTTGGCCAGGCGGCGAAGGAATTGAAGAGTGTGCAGTTCCAGGTCAATGCCAAGAACCTCTTCAATCTGCACTACACCACGTGCCAGGTTGGATATTGCTACCGCGGTGCGCCGCTGACCGTCATCGCGACACTCGGCTACCGCTGGTGAATGGATCCCCGGGGATGACGCGTTTTGCCCTGCAACCCGCGTCATAAGGTCAATCCGTCTTACCTAAGCGTACCTGGCGCTCAGCGTGACAGGCGATGCACGCCGATCTCGATCAGGGTGGTGCGGCAGGACAGACGGTAAATCAGGCTGAACAATTGACCCCACATGACCGAACTCCATCGTCTGATCACATAATCGCACTCTAGCGCTGCAGTCTTTCCGGCGCTTTTCGAGGCATACGGAAAATGGCTTCGTCCGGCGGCAACGTGATGTCGTCGGAACAGGCGGGACGAAGTCGTCTCACAGGAGGGTGAGGTATGCCCGCAGGGCGCCGTGGGGTTACCGTCACCACGGCGAGTAGCCGGTCTCAAAACATCTCGAAATATTCGCGATGCTCCCAGTCGGTCACCTCGGCCAGGAAGCGGTCGATCTCGGCATTCTTGATGTGGGTGTAGTAGTCGACGAACTCCGCCCCGAGCTTCTCGCGGAAGAATGGGTCGTCCTTCAGCGCGCCGACGGCATCGCGTAAGGATTTTGGCAATAGCGGCGCCTTGGTCTCGTAGGGCGCGTCCGCAGATGGGCCGGGATCGAGCTTGCGGTCGACGCCGTCCAGCCCCGAGAGGATTTGCGACGCCATGTAGAGATAGGGGTTGGCTGCGGGCTCGCCGATCCGGTTCTCGAGCCGCGTCGCCGGATCGTTTGCACTGCCGAGCACGCGGATCATCACGCCGCGATTGTCGCGACCCCAGATCGCGCGGTCCGGCGCCAGCGAATAGGAACGG
Organism: Bradyrhizobium sp. UFLA05-89; assembly: GCF_059803475.1. NCBI lineage: Bacteria > Pseudomonadati > Pseudomonadota > Alphaproteobacteria > Hyphomicrobiales > Nitrobacteraceae > Bradyrhizobium > Bradyrhizobium sp. UFLA05-89. The sequence goes on from NZ_JBANBA010000016.1 coordinate 71,905, forward strand.
TAGCGCTTGTAGCCGTTGATCGTCGGCGTGGTGAACACGGCTGAGGCGCGGGCGTGGTCGAGCAGGCCTGCGAGCCAGGCGCGGCCGAATTCGCTCAACGGCTGACTGGCATCTTTCGCCATGAACAAGTTCTCGCCGCCCGCGCGCGAGGTGATCGACTGGTGCAGATGCCAGCCGCTGGCGAACACGTTCGGCAGTTTTGGCCGGCACATGAAGGTGGCGTGATAGCCGTGACGGCGCGCGATCTGCTTCACGGCCGAGCGAAACAGCACCATGTTGTCGGCGGGCTCGATGCCCTTCCGCGGCTGGAAGGTGAACTCGCACTGGCTCGGCCCGAACTCGACCTCGACCGAGCGCAAGGGAAGCCCGAGCGCGACGATGTCGCGGCGCAGGATCTCCAGCACCGGCTCCATCTGATCGAAGCGCTGCTCGGTGAGGTATTGATAGCCGTGGCTGAGCAGGCTCACCGAGGGCGGCGTGCCGGGCTGGCCGGCATCCTCCGGGCGCATATGCCCGTCGTCGAGCTTGAAGATGTGGAATTCCACTTCGAGGCCGGCGACGAAATCAAGGCCGCGCGCGCCGAGCTCGTCGAGGACCCGCCGGTAAAGCCCGCGCGTCGCGAATGGCACAGGCCGTCCGTCGTTGAAATGGAGATCGCACAGCAGCCAGCCCGTGGTCGGCGCCCAGGGCAGCACGCGGAAAGTGGTGGGGTCCGCGACCATCAGCACGTCGGCCGCGCCCTCCATCTCCTTCATGCCGAAGCCGCCGCCCGATGTGAACACCGGAAACACCGTGCGGTGCGAAGTGTCCTTGGCGAGCATGGTGGTGGTGATGGAGCAGCCGCTCTCCAGCGAGGCGATCGCCTCGGCCGCGATGATGGTCTTGCCGCGCAAAATGCCGTGCTGGTCGGGGAAGGCGAGGCGGATGACTTCGAGGTTGTTCTCCTCGACCATCCGCCGCACGCGCAGCGCCGCGTCCTTCTGCTCGGCCGACCAGAGCTCATGACGCGCGACGAAAGTCACTGCATTACTCCGTCAGTTATTAGGCGTGAAGTACGCGCCACATACTCCGTCATTGCGAGCGCAGCGAACCAATCCAGAGTCTTGCGCCGGCGACAGTCTGGATTGCTTCGCTGCGCTCGCAATGACGCGGGAGGGGCCTTCACGTTTACTCCACTGCCGTAGGGCGGGCAAAGGCGCAAAGCGCCGTGCCCACCAGCTCTCCACGATATCGACAGAAGTGGTGGGCACGCTTTGCTTCGCCCACCCTACGATTTTCATGATGTGGCCTCACGAGCGCGAGCCTCACTCTGCCGCCGTCAGCCGATGCACCTTGCCTTCAATGTCCTTCGGCACCGGCGCCGTCCAGGGCGCGCCGCGGCGTCGCTTGACGTCGACTTCCATCCAGTAGGTCTCCCAGCCCCGTGTCGGCCCGATGCCGTCCATCGTTGCAGGCCCTTGGATCGAACGTGCGTTATCTTCATCGAGAAACAGCATCGGCTTCTCGCCGCCCAAGACCCTCTCGATCTCCTGCCGCAACAGGCGGCGATACTGCACGATCGCCTTGTCGCTCTGGCCGAGATGCTCCTTGGTACGATCCTGGATCGCGCCCATCGATTCCACCGCCCACTGGTCGTGGACGTTGATGTCGGTGCCCATGCCGGTATAGGTCGCGGTCTGCTGCTCGTGCGGATCGAAGCCGTAGTCGTTGGCCTTGTTCTTGCGCGATTTGTAGTCGGGCAGCTCATAGAGTTCGAGCCGCTGGTCGCGCATCTTCTTCTTGTCGACCGGGTTCGTGTAGCTGGTGAAGATCGCGTACCAGTAGCAGTTCTCGTCATCGACCGGCACGTGCCACTGCGTGATCGTCATCTCCGTGCTCATGGGGATGACGAAGCCGTGCGGGAAGAGCTGATTTGTCACCCGCACATGCGTGCGCTCGTCGTCGATCTCGCGTAGCGCGATCAGCCGCAGGCCGTATTCGGTGTGCTCGACGTTGATGATCGGGCGGTCGTATTCGCGCAGGATTTTGGTCATCGGCAGGTCAGAGCCGGCAGATGCGCCGCGGAACTGTTTGCCGTAGGCGGTCGAGGTGTCCTCGTCCTCGAAGAAGCGGTGCAGATAGGAGGCGTGTGCGGGATCGATGCCGACCTCCAGCGCCTGGAGCCAATTGCAGGCCATGTGGCCCTTGAAGGCAAAAGTGTGCGTGCCGGGTGCGACGAAGCAGTCGAGCTCCGGAAAAGCGGGCGGGGCGCCCTCGCCAAGATAAGCCCAGAGGATGCCGCTCTTCTCCACCACGGGATAGGAGCGCTGACGGATGTTCTGGCAGAGTTTTGAATCCTTCGGCTCGGCCGGCGTCTCGATGCACTGCCCCGTCGCGTCGAACAGCCAGCCATGGAAGGCGCAGCGCAGGCCGCCAGTCTCGAGACGTCCGAAGGCGAGGTCTGCGCCGCGATGCGCGCAGTGGCGGTCGATCAGGCCGTAGCGGCCGCTCTCGTCGCGGAAGAGCACGAGGTTTTCGCCCAAAAGTTTGACGGGCCGTACCGGGCGCGCGTCCTCCAGCTCGTCCACCAGCGCCGCCGGCTGCCAGTAGCTCCGCATCAGTCTGCCGCAGGGATCTTTCGGCCCGGTGCGGGTGATCAGGTCGTTCTGCTCCTGGCTCATCATGGCGGCGGCGTCCTTTTTGCGCGGAGGGGCGTTGTTCGCCTATTGAACGAATGGGCGAATTATGACATGCCGTGGTTTGGCAGCAAGCAATATTTTGCAGGCGCGGAGCGGATGCCCAAGCTGAAGCGGAACGAGACGGACGAGCGCGCGACGGATTTCGTCGAGAGCCTCGATCGCGGCCTGCGACTGTTACAGATGTTCGGCGCGACCGCCGGCCCGATGACGCTGAGCGATCTCGCCCGCGCCGCCGAGCTGCCGCGCGCCACCGCACGGCGCATCCTGTTCACGCTCCAGCGCGGCGGTTTCGTCGCCAGCGACGGCAAGCTGTTCGCGCTGACGCCCCACGTGCTGACGCTCGCAGCGTCGTATTTGCGCTCCAACCAGCTCGTTGCCGTGCTGCAACCGGCGCTTGACCGCATCGCAACCGCGGCGCAGGAGATCTCCTCGCTCGCGGTGCTCGACGGCGACGACGTCCTGTTCATCGCGCGCGGCAGCCCGATGCGGGTGTTCTCCGGCGGGCTCGAGATCGGCTACCGGCTGCCGGTCTTCTGCACCTCGGTCGGCCGCGTCATGCTTGGCCAGTTCGACGACGCCACGCTCACCGTCCGCCTGAAGAAGATGAAACGCGAGGCGCTGACGCCGCAGACCGTGACCGATCCGAAGCTGCTCGTTGCGAAGATCGCCGCCGATCGGGCGCAGGGTTTTTCGCTGGTCGATCGCGAAGCCGAGCCGCATTTCCGCTCGATCTCCGTTCCTGTCCGCCGCTACGACGACACCATCGTTGCCGCCATCAACATGGGTGCCCATGTCGACCGCGTGCCGACGCGGGAGCTGATCGACCGCTTCCTGCCGCTGCTCCGCGAAGGCGCGGAGGCGGTGCGCTCGCAATTGCTGTAGCGCCACAGTAGCTACGTAGGGTGGATTAGCGAAGCGTAACCCACCGCTTCGCCCAACGCGTGGCGAGCAAAGAGGTGGGTTACGCTGACGCTAACCCACCCTACGCCGCTCGCTTGTGCTATAATTCCCGCAAACGCAAAAACCCAGGGAGCACGCCATGCACACCATGGTTCCCAGCGATCGCGTGGAGCACGTCGCCGTCTTCGGGCGCGACGGCACGAAGCTCGGCACGATCGAGCGGCTGATGCTCGACAAGCTGAGCGGAACGGTCGCCTATGCCGTGATCAAGACCGGAGGGCTGCTCGGCACGCATCACCATTATCCCCTCCAGTGGAGCGCGCTGAGATACGATCCGCACCGTCAGGCCTTCCAGGTCGAGGTGACGCTGGACGAGCTGAGCACCGGCCCGTGCGAGTTCGACGGCGAGGAATTCGATTGGGGCGACCGCTCGCGCGCCTACCAGCATGCGAATTACTGGTCGGTATAGCTGGGCTGTGTAGGGTGGGTTTAGCCGGAGGCCTAACCCACCACTTCTGTAAACGCGGAAACGAAAGAGGTGGGTTACGCTTCGCTAACCCACCCTACGACCTGTTTGCACGCTCCCGTACGGACTAGGCTAGTTTCGTGCCTCGATCACCGACCGCCGTGCAGCAAGGTAAGACTCACAATGACATTCTCCGGACTAGGCCTCCATCTCGGCAATCTCTCGCGCCTGTCGAACGCGCGGTCGCGCTCGATCAGTCCGGAAAATTTCACTGGCGAGAAAGGCAAGGGCGGCATGGCCGTCGATGGCCCGGCAGCACCTCAGGCGCGCGATCTCGGACGAGGCTGGAAGATTTCACCTTACGTCGTCATCGCGCCCGGCGCGACCTTTACGCTTGCCGACATCGAAGGCGCGGGCGCGATCCAGCAGATCTGGATGACGATTTCGCGCGGCCGTCTGCGCCACTCCATCCTGCGCATCTATTGGGATGACCAAGCGCACCCGAGCGTCGAATGCCCCGTCGGCGACTTCTTCGCCTGTGGCTGGGAGGAATTTGCGCAGGTGTCCTCGCTCGCCGTCTGCGTCAATCCGGGCCGCGGCTTCAACTGCTATTGGGAAATGCCGTTCCGCAAGCGTGCGCGCGTCACTCTGGAGAACCGCAACGAGGAGGCGCAGACCATCTATTACCAGATCAACTACGCGCTGACGGATGTGCCGGAAGATTGCGCCTATTTTCATGCGCAGTTTCGCCGCGCCAATCCGGTGCCGTACAAGGAGGTCCACACGCTGCTCGACGGCGTCACCGGGCACGGCCACTATATCGGCACCTACATGGCCTGGGGCTCGAACAACAATGGCTGGTGGGGCGAGGGCGAGATAAAATTCTTCATCGACGGCGACGGTGAATTTCCGACCGTCTGCGGGACCGGCACCGAGGATTATTTTGGCGGCGCCTATAATTTCGATCCGCGCGTGCCGTGGCAGCTCGCCAATCCCGGTGCGAGCGGTGGGCCAGTGTCGCGCTATCTCGAGTTCACCACGCCCTATGCCGGCCTGCCGCAGGTGATCCGTCCCGACGGCGTCTACAAGTCGCAGCAGCGCTTTGGCATGTACCGCTGGCACATCCCCGATCCCGTGCGCTTCCAGAGCGATCTGCGCGTGACGATGCAGGCACTCGGCTGGCGCTCCGGCGTGAAGGAGCCGAAATACCTGCCGTTGCAGGACGACGTCGCATCAGTCGCGTTCTGGTACCAGGCGCTGCCGACGGCGCGGTTTCCGGAATTGCCGGGGGCGGATTATCTCGAGGTGGATTGAACCCGCGCTTCCTCGATGTCGGAGATGGCGGGAATTACGTCGCCGGCGCCGCCGCGCGCTTACAGCGCCACGCTGCGCAGCCCGAAGCTGCGCGCTTCGTTCTGCAGCACCGGCCGCACCGCATCGATCAGCCGCGCCGCCGCGGCGTCTACGCTCAGCCCCGCAGTATCCACTACCGCCGTCGCCCGCGAATACAGCGGCTCGCGGCTGAGCAGGATGTTGCGCAGCTCCGTCATCGCGGAGCGGTCGTCGGCCATCGGGCGCAGGTCGCCCTGGCGGCGCACGCGCGCCATGTGCTCTTCGGGCTCGGCTTTCAGCCAGATCGTGTAAAAGGATGACAGGATCTGGTCGAAGGTCAGTGGCTCCGAGACGATGCCGCCGCCGGTTGCGAGCACCATCAACTCGTGGCGTGCGAGGAGCTGTTGCAGCGCCGCCTGCTCCATGCGGCGAAAGCCTTCCTGGCCGTAAAGCGCGATGATCTCGGCGATCGAAAGCCCGTTCTGCTCCTCGATCGCCTTGTTGAGCTCGACGAAGCTCCAGCCGATCTTCTTCGCCAAGATCTTGCCAAGCGTGGACTTGCCTGCGCCGCGCAGGCCGATCAGCGCGATACCGCAGAACGGCGCGCGCCGCGGCGCCGACGCGCTGCCGCCGGCGAGCAGGTCCTTGGCCTGCGCGATCTGGCCAGGCGTCGCCTTGCGCAGGAGATCGCGGAACATCTGCCAGTCCGGCGCTGGCTCGATCGTCGGCAGCAGGTCTTCCAGATGCGCGCCCATCGCGTTCGACACGCGCCTGAGCAGCACGATCGAGACGTTGCCTTTGCCACTTTCGAGCTGGGCGATGTAGCGTTCGGAAATGCCGGACACCTTGGCGAGCACTTTTCGTGACATTCCGCGCAGCGCGCGCATGGTGCGCACGCGCTGGCCAAGCTGTTCGAGGAATTGGGATTCGGCGTCGGGACTTTCGGTCATTTGCCTTCTTTAGCGGATGTCCGGCGGCGCGTTTGTCGGAAACATAATGCCTGATGGCATTGACAGCAAGCCGACGGAGTGTCTTTCTATGAATTATAATTCAAAATTCGGGGGAGAAGTCCGTGAGCGAGGCATCCTACAACGCGGTGACCTGGCTGCTCGACCGTAACATCGCGGAGGGCAGGGGTAACAAGCTCGTCTTCGACGATACCGTCTCCCGCCTGACTTACCGCGAGCTCCAGCAACAGACGCGTCGCGCGGCCAACATGCTGCGCCGTCTCGGCGTTCGCCGCGAGGAGCGCGTGGCGATGATCATGCTCGACACGATCGATTTTCCGCTTCTGTTTCTCGGCGCAATCCGCGCCGGCATCGTGCCGGTGCCGCTCAACACCCTGCTGACCGCGGAGCAATACGCCTACATCCTCGCCGATTGTCGCGCGCGTGTGCTGTTCGTGTCCGAGGCGCTCTATCCCGTCATCAAGGACATCGTCGGCCGCATGCCGGATCTCGACCATGTCGTCGTCTCCGGCAACAAGCAGAACGGCCACAAGCAGCTCGCGGAAGAACTTGCACAAGAGACCGATGATTTCGCGACCGCTGCTACGCATCCGGACGAGCCGGCGTTCTGGCTCTATTCATCAGGCTCGACCGGCATGCCCAAAGGCGTGCGCCACCTGCATTCGAGCTTGCAGGCGACCGCGGACACCTATGCCAAACAGGTGCTCGGCATTCGCGAGGACGACGTTTGTCTGTCCGCGGCAAAGCTGTTCTTCGCCTATGGCCTTGGCAATGCGCTGACCTTTCCGATGTCGGTCGGCGCCACCACTGTGCTGAACACCGAGCGGCCGACGCCAGCGCGCATGTTCGAGCTGATGAACCGATACAACCCGACCATCTTCTACGGCGTGCCGACGCTGTTCGCGGCCATGCTCAATGACGAAGCCGGCAAGCAGGAGCGCGGCGGCAAGGCCCTGCGCATCTGCACTTCCGCCGGCGAGGCGCTCCCGGAATCGGTGGGCAATGCCTGGAAGGCGCGCTTCGGCGTCGACATCCTCGACGGTGTCGGCTCGACCGAGCTCTTGCACATCTTCCTGTCGAACGCGCCGGGCGACATCAAATACGGCTCGTCCGGCAAGCCGGTGCCGGGCTATGCGGTGCGGCTGGTCAACGAAGCCGGCCATGATGTGCCGGACGGCGAGGTCGGCGAGCTGCTGGTCGATGCCCCCTCGGCCGGTGAGGGCTACTGGAACCAGCGCCACAAGAGCCGCCGCACCTTCGAAGGTCCGTGGACGCGCACCGGCGACAAATATGTCCGCGACGCCGAGGGCCGCTACACCTTCTGCGGACGCTCCGACGACATGTTCAAGGTCTCCGGCATCTGGGTGTCGCCGTTCGAGGTCGAGAGCGCGCTGATCACGCACCCGGCCGTGCTGGAAGCCGCCGTCGTTCCCGAAGCCGATCCGGAAGGCCTGTTGAAGCCGAAAGCCTTCGTGGTGCTGCGTCCCGGCGCCAAGGCCAGCGATCTCCAGGAGATGCTGAAGGAGCACGTCAAGCAGAAGATCGGCCCCTGGAAATATCCGCGCTGGATCGACGTCGTGGAGTCCTTGCCGAAGACGGCAACCGGCAAGATCCAGCGCTTCAAGCTGCGCGCAGGCGCGAACTAGCAGCAGGTCGTCATGGCCGGGCTTGTCCCGGCCATCCACGCGCCACCGTGATTGAGGATAGACGTGGATGCCCGGGTCAAGCCCGGGCATGACGACGGAGAGCAGAGTGACAGCATGACCAATCTCGCCCCCACAGGCTTCCTCACCATCGGCGGCGCCAACCTCGAATACAAATGGCTTGCGCCGAAATCCGCGAATGCGTCGACCATCGTCATGTTGCATGAGGGGCTCGGCTCAGTCGGCTTATGGGGCGACTTTCCGGAAAAGCTGCAGGCCGCTACCGGCGCCGGCATCTTCCTTTATTCGCGGGCGGGCTATGGTCAGTCGAGCTCGGTGACGTTGCCGCGAACGCTCGACTACATGCATCGCGAGGCGCTCGACGTGTTGCCGGGGGTGCTCGACGCGATTGCCTTCAGGCGCGGACTGTTGCTCGGCCATTCCGACGGCGCCTCGATCGCGACTATTTACGCAGGTTCACATCAGGATCACCGCCTGCAAGGCCTTGTGCTGATCGCGCCGCATTTCATCGTCGAGGACATCTCGGTGAAGTCGATCGCCGAGATCAAGAGGACCTACGAGACCACTGATCTAAGAGCGAAACTGGCGCGCTGGCACAAGGACGTCGATAACGCCTTTCATGGCTGGAACGGCGCCTGGCTCGACCCAAAATTCCGCAACTGGGATATTTCCGAGTACCTCGCCTATATCCGCGTCCCCGTCCTGGTCGTTCAAGGTGTGGATGACCAATACGGGACCATGCGACAGGTCGAGATTGCGCAGGAAGAATGTTATTGTCCGGTAGATTTGAAAGTCATTTCAGAGGCGGGGCACGCTCCGCATCGTGAAGCGCCGGGGGCGACGCTTGACGCTATTGCAGAATTTGCCCAGGCGGCGTTGCGCGCCGACCGGGGTCTTGAGGGACATGCGGCATGAATCATCGGAGGCTTCGCTCCGATGATTGCGCGACCACCCGTGGCCGGCTCCTTGCCGTGGCCGCAATGGGCCTATGTGCCCGGTGAAACCGATCTCGACGCCGATTGCGAAACGCTCGACATGGCCAAGGCGCTCGTGCCGCCGGCGTTCCGCGGCCATGTGCCGGCACGACATCCCGCGCTGCGCTATGGACTCGCGCTGAACGATCGCGGCTACTTCTGGGAATCGCAGGAGGTCCTGGAAGCGGTGTGGGCGGCAGCTCCCCAGCGTGGCCGCGAGCGCATCCTGCTCCGCGCCTGCATCTATGTTGCCAACGCGAATCTGCGGTTGCGCATCGTCAGGCCGCATTCGGCCTCGCGCCTGTTTGGCGAGGCGCTGGAGGAGCTGCGCGAGCTCCGGACACGCAAGGCATCCACAGCCGGTGACGGCTTCGTCGACCGCTTTCCGACCGAGGCGCTCGTCGCTCTTCTCCAGGCCAAGCTCGGCCGCCCGAAGCTGTTGTCGAAGGCCGATTGGGTCCCGCTCGGGACGATTCCGCGCCCCGAGTAATCATGAAGCAAAATGCATGTATTGATCGCAACGGACTAGACGCGGCCTGAAAGATGCACTATTTTGCATGAAAAGGTTAAAGCCAGACGCGCATAATCGAGCTCAAGGGTGGCCCATGGCCGGGGAAGATCGTCGTCTCGCAGGCGGTGCGAAATTCATCGATTTCCAGACAGATCCGTCGCGCTACCGGCACTGGAAGCTCGCGATCGCCGGCGAGGTCGCGACGCTGACCATGGACGTCGACGAAAACGGCGGCCTGTTCGAGGGCTACCAGCTCAAGCTCAATTCCTACGACCTCGGCGTCGACATCGAGCTTGCCGATGCGATCCAGCGGCTGCGCTTCGAGCACCCCGAAGTGAAGGTCGTGCTGATGCGCTCGGCCAAGAACCGCGTGTTCTGCGCTGGCGCCAACATCCGCATGCTCGCCGGCTCGACCCATGCCCACAAGGTCAACTTCTGCAAGTTCACCAACGAGACCCGCAACGGCATGGAAGACTCCTCGGAGAATTCCGGCCAGCGCTTCATCACTGTCGTGAACGGCTCGGCCGCCGGCGGCGGCTATGAGCTGGCGCTCGCAACCGACCACATCATCCTTGCCGATGACGGCTCCTCCGCCGTGGCGCTGCCCGAAGTGCCGCTGCTTGCCGTGCTGCCGGGTACCGGCGGGCTCACGCGCGTCGTCGACAAGCGCAAGGTGCGCCGCGACCACGCCGACTTCTTCTGCACCATCGAGGAAGGCGTGAAGGGCAAGCGCGCCGTCGCCTGGCGGCTCGTCGACGAAATCGCCCCGAACTCCAAGCTCGAGGCGAAGATCACCGAGCGCGCCAAGGAATTTGCAGCGTCATCCAAGCGCAAGGGAAGCGGCGAGGGCATTGCGCTCACCCCGCTCAAGCGCATCATCGATGAGACCAGCATCAGCTATGGCTTCGTGAGCGTCGATATCGATCGCGCCGCGCGCATCGCCACCATCTCGATCAAGGCGCCGGAGGCTGCCCCGCCTGCCGACATCGACGGCCTGCTGGCGCAGGGCGCATCCTTCTGGCCGCTCCAGGTCGCGCGCGAGCTCGACGATGCGATCCTGCACCTGCGCATCAACGAGCTCGAGGTCGCGATGCTCGTGTTCAAGAGCCATGGCGAGCGCGCCCATGTGCTCGCCTGCGACGCTTTCCTCGAAGCCAATAAGACGCACTGGCTGGTCAACGAGATCCGCCATTACTGGAAGCGCGTGCTCAAGCGCATCGACGTCACCTCGCGCACGCTGGTGACGCTGGTCGAGCCCGGCTCCTGCTTTGCCGGCACGCTCGCCGAGCTCGTCTTCGCCGCCGACCGCTCGTACATGCTGATCGGCACCCGCCAGGGCGACAATCGTCCGCCGCCCTCGATCGAGCTCTCCGCGATGAATTTCGGCCCCTATCCGATGAGCCACGGGCTGACCCGCCTGCAATCGCGTTTCCAGGCCGATCCGTCCGATGTGGAGCGGGCGGAAGCCACCGTCGGGATCAGCCTCGACGCCGAGGAGGCCGAGGAGCTTGGCCTCGTCACCTTCGCGCTCGACGACATCGACTGGGACGACGAGGTCCGCGTGTTCCTCGAGGAGCGGGCGAGCTTCTCGCCCGACAGCCTCACCGGCATGGAAGCGAGCCTGCGCTTCGTTGGTCCGGAGACGATGGAGTCAAAAATCTTCGCGCGCCTGACCGCATGGCAGAACTGGATCTTCCAGCGCCCGAACGCGGTCGGTGAGGAAGGCGCGCTGCGCCGCTACGGCAGCGGCCAGAAGCCGAAATTCGATATGACGCGGGTTTGATGACTTTCGCGTCCCGGGCGCGCTGCGGCACGAAGTGACGCTGCGCAGAACCGGGACCCGGACGGACCATATGGGTCCCGGCTCACCGGCGCAACGCTTCGCGTTGCACCGCGTCCGGGACACGAGATCGCAAGGAGCACGGCCATGAACATGAACATCATGAACGTCGATTACTCGACCAAGATTCCTAACAACGTGAATCTCGCCGAAGACCGCCAGGTGCTGAAGGCGTTGGAAGGCTGGCATCCCGGCTACATGGACTGGTGGAGCGACATGGGCCCGGACGGCTTCCAGGAATCGCTCGTTTACCTGCGCACCGCCTATTCGGTCGATCCGCGCGGCTGGGCCAAGTTCGACTATGTGCGCATGCCCGACTATCGCTGGGGCATCCTCCTTGCTCCCCAGGAAGAGAACCGCGTCGTGCCGTTCGGCGAGCACTATGGCGAGCCGGCCTGGCAGGAGGTCCCCGGCGAGCATCGCGCGATGCTGCGCCGCTTGATCGTGATCCAGGGCGACACCGAACCCGCTTCCGTCGAGCAGCAGCGCCATCTCGGCAAGACCGCGCCCTCGCTCTACGACATGCGCAACCTGTTCCAGGTCAATGTCGAGGAAGGCCGTCACCTCTGGGCGATGGTGTATCTGCTGCAGAAATATTTCGGCCGCGACGGCCGCGAGGAGGCGGACGAATTGTTGCGCCGTCGCTCGGGTGACGCGGATGCGCCGCGCATGCTCGGCGCCTTCAACGAGGCGACGCCCGACTGGCTGTCCTTCTTCATGTTCACCTATTTCACCGACCGCGACGGCAAGATGCAGCTGCACAGCCTCGCGCAGTCGGGCTTCGATCCGTTGTCGCGCACCTGCCGCTTCATGCTGACCGAAGAGGCGCACCACATGTTCGTCGGCGAGACCGGCATCACCCGCGTGGTGCAGCGGACCTGCGAGGCGATGAGCGAGGCGGGCATCTCCGACCCCAACGACATCGCCAAGGTGCGTGCGCTCGGCGTCATCGACCTGCCGACCATCCAGAAGAAGCTGAACCTGCACTATTCACTGTCGCTCGACCTGTTCGGCTCGGAAGTATCGACCAACGCTGCGAACGCGTTCAACGCCGGTATCAAGGGCCGCTACAAGGAAACCTCGATCGAGGACGATCACCAGCTCAAGACCGCGACCTACCCGGTCATGAAGTTCGTCGACGGCCAGATCAAGATGGTCGACGAGCCGGCGCTGACAGCGCTCAACATGCGGCTGCGCGACGACTACACCCAGGACTGCGTCAAGGGCATGCTGCGCTGGAACAAGGTGATCTCGACGGCGGGCTACGACTTCAAGCTGACGGTGCCGCACGTCACGTTCCACCGGCACATCGGCGAGTTCAAGGACGTGCACGCCACGCCCGAGGGCATCCTGATCGACGACGCCACCTGGGCCAAGCGCAAGGACGACTGGCTGCCGTCAACGAACGACGGCGACTTCATCGCTTCCCTGATGAAGCCCGTCACCGAGATCGGCCAGTTCGCGTCCTGGATCTCGCCGCCGAAAGTCGGCATCGACAACAAGCCCGGCGATTTCGAATATGTGAAGATCGAGTCGTAGGTCGCTGGACACGACAGCACGCCAGGCCCTTCGATGTCGTCCCGGCCTTTGCCGCGGCGACAGCGGAGAGGGAGGCTACGCCGCCGCAAACCGGCGGAAGCCGTTCCACATTGCGGTGGCAGCGCCCGAGGTCAGCACCGGCAGGATGCGGGCATCCTGATAATTGCCGTTGAGCGAGACGCGCGGCAGTGCGGTCGGGTAACCGGCATTTTCGGCGAACAACATGCCCGGGCGCGTGGTCACCGCGGTCTTGAAACCGCTCGCCGCGGCCAGCGCGAATTCGCGTTCGCCCGCGGCATGGCGGTCGCCATAGGGATAGGCGAGGTGCTGCACGGGGCGTCCGAGCGCGTGCTCGATGCGCACGCGGCCCACCGCCATCTCCTGCGCGGCAATCTCCTCGCTCTGCTTGGCAAGGTTGCAATGGCTGATGGTGTGGGCGCCGATCGCGACCTGCGGATCCGCCGCCAGCGCCTTCAGCTCGTCCCAGGACAGGCAGAGGTCGCGGCAGAGCGCCGCCATGTCGACACCGTGCTTCGTGCAGAGCGCCGTGATCTCGCGCTGAAGGTCGTGCTCGCCCGGCAACGCGCGCAGCCAGTCATGGATGCGGTCGAACGCGGCCTGTTTCGCAGGCGCGCTCGTCGCATCGAGACGGAGCGCGGCATGGCCGATCTGCACGTCGATGTGACTCGCCTTGGCGATGACGGCCTCAAGTGCGATCCACCAGAGACGTCCGGTCCCCTCGGCGAAATCGCTCGTGACATAGATGGTCGAAGGTGCGCCGAATTCGCGCAGCACGGGGAGGGCAAAATCGCGGTTGTCGCGGTAGCCGTCGTCGAGCGTGAAGGCAGCGAAGCGGCGGGTGAACTGGCCCTGCGCGAGCCGATCATGCAATTCGTCCATCGAGATGATGTCGATGTCGTGCGAGCGCAGATGGCACAGCGTGGCGCGCAGGAAGTCCGGCGTGACCTCGAGATGCCGATTGGGCTGGAACGCATCCTCCCGAGGTGGTCGCACATGGTGCAGCATGAAAATGGCGCCGACGCCGGCGAGCAGCGGCCGCAGGAGGTGGTGCGCCCCGCTGAAATAGAGTGCTTCCAGCCCGACGCGGATGACGTTGTTGCGCAGTTGTTTCATCGAAGGCTGGTTGACCCCGGCATTCCACGGTCAACCTAGGGGAAGACCCTTGAAGAAAAAGTTAGTCCGGTTGCTCATCCAGAGCCTTCACAAGGCCGCCATTTCCGGTTTGACAGCCCGTCAAGGGTTTGTTTTGTCTCCGGTTCCAGAGGTTCGGGTCGTCGAATGCAGAAGCTTTTCAAGTGGGCCAGCAAATGGTGGCCGGGGTTGATCCCCTTGGCCATCATGTGGGGAATTGCGGCCTGGAATGACACTTTGCCGCTGGAAGCCGACTTGTCTGCCCGCTCCGCTGCCGCGCTGAAGAACACCGTTCTGGACAAGACCCGGATCGCGGTGGCCGGCCGCGACGTCACTTTTGCCGCCGAAGCGTTCTCGGAGGAGGGCCGCCGCGACGCCGTCACGGCGGTCGAAACCGTGCCGGGCGTGCGTCTGGTCGACGACCAGACCCGGCTGGTTCCCGAGGCCAAGCCCTTCGTCTGGAACGCCGAACGGGACGTCGTCCGGGTCACCCTGTCCGGCAGCGCGCCGTTGCCGGGGGTGAAGGGCCGGCTGGTGGAGGCCGCCCGCAAGGACCTCGGCGGCATCGAGGTCGCCGATCAGATGGGATTGGCGCGCGGTGCGCCGCCGCGCTTCGAAAATGCCGCGATGCTCCTGCTCGACCAGGTCGGCAAGCTCAAGGACGGCAAGATCACGATATCCGACACCAACGTCAGCCTGTCCGGCATGGCGCGCGAACTCGGCGGCCGAGAAGCCATTGCGGCGGCGCTGAAGAATTTGCCTGAGGGTATTTCGGTCGCGACCAACGACATCAAGGCGCCGCCTTACATCTTCCAGGCCTACAAGGATCCGGTCGCGGCGACCGTGACGCTAACCGGCTACGTCCCCGACAACAACGTCCACGCGGTCATCGCCACGGCGGCAGGGCAAAAATTCTTCGGCGAGAAGGTCGTCGACAATCTCAAGGCCAGCATTGGCGCGCCTGCTTCGTTCGGCAATTCGGTGGTTGCCGCGCTTGGGGCTCTGTCACGGCTCTCGACCGGCACGCTGGTGGTGACGGATCGTGAGGTGAAGCTGTCGGGCGATGCGCTCTATGAGGGCGCGGCAGCCGATATCCGCGCAGGCCTCGGCAAGGATTTTCCCAAGACCTGGCAGTACAAGCCGGAAATCACCGTGAAGCCCGCCGCAGGTCCGGTCGACGGCACGGTCTGTCAACAGCTGTTCTCCGAGCTCCTGACCAAGGGCAAGATCCGCTTCGAGCCGAAGCGCGCCACGATCGATCCGGATTCCGCAGGTCTCCTCGATCGCCTCATCGAAACGGCGCTGCGGTGCCCGAACGCCACCATCGAGGTGGCGGGCCACACCGATTCCGACGGCGAGGATGCCTTCAATCAGGCGCTGTCGGAGAAGCGCGCCCAGGCGGTGATCGACTATCTCGTCAAGGCGGGCCTTCCGGCCGATCGCTTCACGGCAGTCGGCTATGGCAGCACGCAGCCGGTCGCCGGCAACGATACCGACGAAGGCAAGGCACAAAACCGCCGCATCGAATTTCTGGTGAGATGACATGTCATTTCTGTTGGCGTTCCATTGGGGTTGGCTGGTCGGATCGCTGCTGCTCGGGCTGGCGATGGGTTGGATCTCGGTGGTCCAGCGCGGTAACGGCACCTCGAAGGTGCTTGCGCGCTGGCTCGCGGTCCTCGCGGCGGCCCTCGTCGCGGCGGCGCTCGCCCGTGTGGTCCCCGGCCGCTTCGGCTACTGGCTCGACCTCGGCCTTACCATGTTCGGCTGCTATCTCGTCGGCTGCACCATCGGCGCATGCCTCCGCGACCGGGTCGTCTCGCGCAGCGCGCCCGCGGCCTGAGCTTTGCGCTTGCACCCTGCCTATGCGCAAGGCGCCGGACTGCCCTGATGACTGCGCCTTGGGCGCCGCACAGGGTCGCCGCGCTTCGGCGCATGCCAAATCGCGTTCCGGCCTGCCTTTACCACCGCCGATCGCGGGGCCAAAGATTGACGCCGGCTTAAGCCGCAGCGGAACATTGTCCGGGTGAAATCATCAAAACTTCACGGCCCGTACGCAGGATCGCGATACAGATTCGGCAGAGGCCGTCGCGGAAAAGAGCCAAACGGTGCAAGGCAAGCGCGGATACCCGCCTAAAATATTGAAGAAACGCGTTTTTGCGCTTATTGGCGAATTCCACTCCGGCCCAAAACGCGCTACTGGAGGGTCGGGGAGCATGCGCGAAGCTGGAGCCGGCGCCAAGGGGTCGCCGGCTATCTGTACGTTCGCCCGTTCGCCGGCCGCTATGGCCGCGGAAGCGTAGTTCGAGGTCTAGATGCTGGAAGCCATACGCAGGGCCATGACGTTTCTGCGCCAGAAGCAAATCCTGCATAAGCTTGGCGTCGTGATCAGCGTGACGGTCATCGGCATCGCTTGCTACGTGCTCTATCACATGCTGCGCGGCATCGACTTCAACGAGGTGGTCGAGGCGATCAAGAGCACCGAGCCGAGCCAGATTGCGATGGCGGCGCTGTTCGTGGCCGCCGGCTATTTCACCCTGACCTTCTACGATCTGTTCGCGACGCGTGCGATCGGCCACGCCCATGTGCCCTACCGCATCAATGCGCTCGCGGCCTTCACCAGCTACTCGATCGGCCACAATGTCGGCGCCAGCGTCTTCACCGGCGGCGCGGTGCGCTATCGCATCTACTCGGCCTGGGGCCTCAACGCGATCGACGTCGCCAAGATCTGTTTCCTCGCCGGCCTGACCTTCTGGCTTGGCAACGCCGCCGTGCTCGGCCTCGGGATCACCTATCACCCCGAAGCTGCGGCCTCGATCGACCAGCTGCCCCCCTGGCTCAACCGGCTGGTCGCGATGGCGATCATCGTCGCGCTGGTCGCCTATGTCGTGTGGGTCTGGACCCAGCCGCGCGTGGTCGGTCGTGGTCCATGGACGGTGGTGCTGCCGGGCGGCCCGCTGACGCTGCTCCAGATCGCGATCGGCATCGTCGATCTCGGCTTCTGCGCGCTCGCGATGTACGTGCTGGTGCCGGACGAGCCCAATCTCGGCTTCGTCGTGGTCGCTGTGATCTTCGTCTCCGCCACACTGCTCGGCTTCGCCAGCCACTCCCCCGGAGGTCTCGGCGTATTCGATGCCGCCATGCTGGTCGGGCTGTGGCAGATGGACCGCGAGGAGCTCCTCGGGGGAATGCTGCTGTTCCGCGTCCTCTATTATCTTTCGCCCTTTGTCATATCTGTAATCTTGCTGACGTTTCGAGAGGTTATTATCGGAGCCCGATCGAAACGCCTGCAGCAGGCGGCCCTCAAGCTCGATCCCGGCCCTGCGCGCGAAGCCGCTTACGTGAGAGAGCGCAGCGACAAGAGCGCCTGACCGGCCTACAATTCTTAAGGAGAAGCCTGCCCCGATGGCGATCGACGCCCACCCTTCTCCCTCGGTCCAGCCCTGGTCCGATCGGCTGCGGCATTCGGCGATCATCCTGATCGCGGCGGCGCTGGCGCTGTCGGTGGTGGTCTCGCTCGGGGAATTGTCGGCGACGCGGGCTGTGGCGGTGTTTCTCTGCATCGCCGCGGCCGCGCTGATCCCCTGGCGCCTGCACGATACCGCCGCCTCGCGCGACGACGTCCGCCGCATCAACCCGGTCGAAAACGCGGCGGTGGCCGCGGTTGTCTCGGGCATGCCGGACCCGGCCGTGCTGCTCGATCGCGCCGGGCGCGTCATCCATCTCAATGCTGCCGCAGCCCAGCTCGCGCCAGCGCTGCGCAAGAACGAGCTCGCCCAGTTCGCGCTGCGCTCGCCGGAGATCATCACCGCGCTGCGCGAGGCGATCGCTACATCCGAGCCGCGCCGCGCCGACTATCTCGATCACGTGCCGGTCGACCGCTGGATGGAGCTGATCATCACACCGGTTCCGGTGCCGACCACGTTCGGCGGCGCTGACAAATGCATGCTGATGACCTTCCACGATCAGACGCCGCTACGCCGGGTCGAGGAGATGCGCGCCGATTTCGTCGCCAATGCCAGCCACGAGCTGCGCACGCCGCTGGCCGCGCTCTCCGGCTTCATCGACACGCTTCAGGGCCAGGCCAAGGACGATCCCAGGGCGCGCGAGCGCTTCCTCGGCATCATGCACACCCAGGCGACCCGCATGGCGCGCCTGATCGACGATCTGTTGTCGCTTTCGCGGGTGGAATTGTCGGCGCATGTGCGGCCCGACACGCTGGTCGATGTCGTGCCGATCATCCGCCAGGTCGCTGATGGGCTCGAACCGCTGGCGCGCGAGCGGCAGGTGGACGTCGAGATCAATCTGCCGGAGACGGCGGTGATGATCGCGGGCGACCGCGAGGAATTGTTGCGGCTGTTCGAGAACCTGATCGAGAACGCGCTGAAATACGGCGCCTCGGGCGGGCGGGTGATCGTCTCGCTCGGCATGGTCACGGCGGCTGACGGCTCGCCGGAAATCCGCGTCCTGGTGCGCGACTTCGGCCCCGGAATTGCACCGGAACACCTGCCAAGGCTGACCGAGCGGTTCTACCGGGTTGACGTCGGCGACAGTCGCTCGCAGGGCGGGACGGGCCTCGGATTATCGCTGGTGAAACATATCGTTAACCGGCACCGCGGCCGGCTTTTGATCGAAAGCGTGCTCAAACAGGGCGCCACTTTCACGGCCTGTTTTCCCCAGGCCAAGCCCCCAGCTGCAAGCTGAAAATCCAGCTATCTCAGGCGCTTAAGCCTGTCATCCGACTGTCACGAAACCTTCGTAAAAGCACTACCGATCGCTCCTAAAGGGGCGGCGCGGGAGCGCGATCGGGCGCGCATGGCGCTTCGCTCCCCACTATGGAGACCAGCATGAATTTCATCAAAACTATCGTCGCTGCTGGCCTGGTGGCCGCATCGACGTCGGCCTTCGCTGCCGACATCACCGGCGCCGGCGCGACGTTCCCGTTCCCGATCTATTCGAAGTGGGCTGACGCCTACAAAAAGGAGACCGGCAACGGTCTGAACTATCAGTCGATAGGCTCCGGCGGCGGCATCAAGCAGATCCAGGCCAAGACCGTGACCTTCGGCGCCAGCGATGCGCCACTCAAGGCCGAGCAGCTCGAGAAGGACGGCCTCGTTCAGTGGCCGATGGTCATGGGCGCCATCGTCCCCGTGGTCAACATCGAGGGCGTGAAGGCCGGCGAGCTGACCTTCGACGGCGAGACCCTCGCCAACATCTACCTCGGCAAGATCACCAAGTGGGATGATGCTGCCATCAAGAAGCTCAATCCGAACGTGAAGCTGCCGTCGGACGCGATCACCGTGGTCCGCCGCTCGGACGGTTCGGGCACCACCTTCAACTTCACCAACTACCTCTCCAAGGCCAGCGCGGACTGGAAGAGCAAGGTCGGTGAGGGCACGGCCGTCGAATGGCCGGTCGGTGTCGGCGCCAAGGGCAACGAGGGCGTGTCGGGCAACATCAGCCAGACCAAGAACTCGATCGGTTATGTCGAGTACGCCTATGCCAAGCAGAACAAGCTGACCTACACCGGTCTCGTCAACAAGGCCGGCAAGCCGGTGCAGCCGACCGTCGAGGCCTTCCAGGCGGCCGCGTCCAACGCCGACTGGGGCAAGGCTCCGGGCTACTACGTCATCCTGACCGACCAGCCCGGCGACAAGTCCTGGCCGATCACCGCGGCGACCTTCATCCTGATGCACAAGGACGCCACCGACAAGGCGGCCTCGCAGGAAGCCATCAAGTTCTTCCGCTGGGCCTTCAAGAACGGCAGCAAGGCGGCCGAGGAGCTCGACTACATCCCGATGCCGGACAGCGTCGTCCAGCTGATCGAGAAGACCTGGGCTGCCGAGATCAAGAGCTGATCGCAGCGGCTCTCGTCTCCCGGACGCGGTACGGCATGAAATGACGCGCCGCTGAGCCGGGACCCAGAAGACTTTGGGTGCAATAACTTCGGCCCCGGATCAGCGTCGCACCGCTTCGCGCTGCGCCGCATCCGGGGCACGAGACCGACAATAAGCGTAGATAAATTGGTACAGGGGATCGGCGTGGCAGAGATGGCCGTTCAAAGCGATATCGTCGACGACGCCGGACCATATGATCGCGCCAAGGCCTTGAGCGCGTTCAAGCTCGGCGACATGACCTTCTATTGGATCACGCGGCTCAGCGCGATCTCGGTCCTCCTGATCCTCGGCGGCATCATCGTGTCGCTGATCGTCGGCGCCTTCCCGGCCATCAGGGAATACGGCCTCGCCTTCCTGTGGACCCAACGTTGGGCGCCCTCTGCCGATCCGCCGGTGCTCGGCGCGCTCGGGCCGATTTACGGCACGCTCGTCACCTCCTTCATCGCAATGCTGATCGCCATTCCCGTCGGCCTCGGCATCGCGATCTTCCTCACCGAGCTCTGCCCGCAATGGCTGCGCCGCCCGATCGGCATGGCGGTCGAGTTGCTCGCCGGCATTCCCTCGATCATCTACGGCATGTGGGGCTTCTTCGTGCTGGGTCCGTTCCTGGCCAACACCTTCCAGCCCTTCATGATCAAGCTGTTCGACGGCGTTCCGGTGCTGGGCGCGATCTTCGCCGGCCCGCCGTCCTATCTCAGCCTGTTCAACGCCTCGCTGATCCTCGCGATCATGGTGCTTCCCTTCATCACCTCGATCTCGGTCGACGTGTTCAAGACCGTGCCGCCGGTCCTGAAGGAAGCCGCCTATGGCGTCGGCTGCACCACCTGGGAAGTCGTGCGCAGCGTGGTGATCCCCTACACGCGCGTCGGCATCATCGGCGGCGTCATGCTGGCACTCGGACGTGCGCTGGGTGAGACCATGGCGGTGACCTTCATCATCGGCAACTCCTTCCGCATCTCGTCGTCGATCTTCGCCCCAGGCACGACCATCTCGGCGGCGATCGCCAGCGAGTTCGCCGAAAGCGACGGCCTGCATCAGTCCGGCCTGATCCTGCTCGGCCTGCTGCTGTTCGTGCTGACGTTCTTCGTGCTCGCCGGCGCGCGGCTGATGCTGCTGCGTCTCGAAAAGAAGGCGGGGAAGTAACATGAACCCGATCTACGCACGCCGCCGCCGCAAGGACATCGTCATCCGTGGTCTCTGCATCGCTGCCGCCGCCTTCGGCGTCACCTGGCTCGCGCTGATCCTGATCACCTTGCTTTACAACGGCCTCACCGGTCTGAACCTTCAGATCTTCGTCGCGGACACTCCGCCTCCGGGCTCGACCGAAGGCGGCCTGCGCAACGCCATCATCGGTTCGATCATCATGACCGTGATCGGCGTCGGCATCGGCGCGCCGCTTGGCCTGTTCGCCGGGACCTATCTCGCCGAATACGGTCGCAACGACAAGTTGACCTCGGTAATCCGCTTCATCAACGACATCCTCTTGTCGGCACCCTCCATCATCATCGGCCTGTTCATCTATGGTGCGGTGGTGGTGCCGATGCGCGGCTTCTCGGCGATCGCCGGCGCGCTGGCGCTGGCCGTCATCGTGATCCCGGTCGTGCTGCGCACCACCGAGGACATGCTGCTGCTGGTGCCGAACGCGCTACGCGAGGCGGCTTCTGCTCTTGGGCTGCCGCGTTCGCTGGTGATCAAGCGGATCGCCTACCGCGCGGCGCGCTCCGGTCTCATCACCGGCGTGCTGCTCGCCACCGCACGCGTCGCCGGCGAGACCGCGCCGCTGCTGTTCACCGCCTTGTCGAACCAGTTCTTCAGCCTCAGCCTGAACAAGACGATGGCGAACCTGCCGGTCACCATCAACAATTTCGTGCAGAGCCCCTATGCCTACTGGAAGCAGTTGGCCTGGAGCGGGGCGCTGCTGATCACCCTGACCGTGCTTGCCCTGAACATTGGCGCGCGCATTCTTGGCGCCGAGAGGACTGCAAAATGAGCGATCTGTCCGTTTCCGTAAGTTCCACCGGGCGTCAGGCGTCTCCGACGCTGCCCGAGGCTCCGGCCAAGGTGACGGTGCGCAATCTCAACTTCTATTATGGCGAGCACCACGCGCTGAAGAACATCAACCTGACGCTCGGCACCAATCGCGTCACGGCGTTCATCGGCCCATCCGGCTGCGGCAAGTCGACCCTGCTGCGCATCTTCAACCGGATGTACGATCTCTATCCGGGACAGCGCGCCACCGGTCAGCTCATGCTGGACCAGACCAACATCCTCGACTCCAAGCTCGACCTCAACCTGCTGCGCGCCCGGGTCGGCATGGTGTTCCAGAAGCCGACGCCGTTCCCGATGACGATCTACGAGAACATCGCCTTCGGCATCCGCCTCTATGAGAAGATCTCCAAATCGGAGATGGACGTCCGCGTCGAGAAGGCGCTGCGCGGCGGCGCGCTGTGGAACGAGGTCAAGGACAAGCTCAACGCCTCCGGCCTGTCGCTCTCCGGCGGCCAGCAGCAGCGTCTCTGCATCGCCCGCACCGTGGCGGTGCGTCCCGAGGTGATCCTGTTCGACGAGCCCTGCTCGGCGCTCGATCCGATCTCGACCGCTAAGGTCGAGGAGCTTATCCAGGAGCTCGCCGAGAACTACACGATCGCGATCGTCACCCACAACATGCAGCAGGCGGCGCGCGTCTCGGACAAGACCGCCTTCATGTATCTCGGCGAGCTGATCGAGTTCGACGAGACCAGCAAGATCTTCACGTCGCCCAGCGACCGGCGTACCCAAGACTACATCACCGGCCGCTTCGGCTGAGGAGACAGGAAATGGCTTCTGAACATACCGCAAAGGCCTTCGACACCGACCTGCAAGAGCTCACGCGGCTCGTTGCGGAGATGGGCGGCCTTGCCGAGCGCATGATCGTCGATTCCGTCGATGCGCTGATCCGCCGTGACGTCGCGCTCGGCCAGCGCGTGGTGGCAACCGACGCCGAGATCGACGCGCTCCAGAAGAAGATCGAGGAGCGCGCCGTGCTCACGATCGCGCGCCGCCAGCCGATGGCGGTCGACTTGCGCGAGATCGTTGGCGCCATGCGCGTCGCGACCGATCTGGAGCGGATCGGCGACCTTGCCAAGAACATGGGCAAGCGCGTCGCCGCGCTCGAGACCGATTTCCATCCGCTAAAGCTGTTCCGCGGCCTGGAACACATGACCGACCTCGTGCAGCAGCAGGTGAAGTCGGTGCTGGACGCCTATGCCGCGCATGACCTGCCGGCGGCGATGGTGGTGTGGAAAGGCGACGAGGAGGTCGACGCGATCTGCACCTCGCTGTTCCGCGAGCTCCTCACCTACATGATGGAGGATCCGCGCAACATCTCGTTCTGCATCCATTTGATGTTCTGCGCCAAGAACATCGAGCGGATCGGCGACCATGCGACCAACATCGCCGAGACCGTTTTTTACATGATCGAAGGTCAGGCCATCGCCGACAAGCGCCCGAAGGGCGACATGACGACCTTCGCCACGACCGTGCCGAACACTTAAGGAGCGACGACGCCATGGGCGCACGCATTCTGGTTGTTGAGGACGAGGAAGCGCTGACCGAGCTATTGCGCTACAACCTCGAAGGCGACGGCTACGATGTCGAGACGGTGATGCGCGGCGATGACGCCGACACCCGCCTCAAGGAGCATATCCCCGACCTGATCGTGCTCGACTGGATGCTGCCGGGCCTGTCCGGCATTGAGCTGTGCCGCAGGCTTCGCGCCAGGCCCGAGACCAAGCAGCTGCCGATCATCATGCTCACGGCACGCGGCGAGGAGAGCGAGCGGGTGCGGGGGCTTGCGACCGGCGCCGACGACTACATCGTCAAGCCGTTCTCGGTACCTGAGTTGCTCGCGCGCGTGAAAGGCCTGCTCCGGCGTGCAAGCCCCGAGCGGCTTGCGACCATACTCGCCTACGGCGACATCGAGCTCGACCGCGAGAAGCGTCGCGTCGCGCGCTCCGGACGGCCGATCGACCTCGGCCCGACCGAATATCGCCTCTTGGAGTTCTTCCTGGAGCATCCCGGCCGGGTGTTCTCGCGTGAACAGCTGCTCGACAGCGTCTGGGGCCGTGACATCTATATCGACGAGCGCACCGTCGACGTCCACATCGGCCGTCTGCGCAAGCTGCTCAATCTCGGCCGCGAGCAGGACCCGATCCGCACCGTCCGTGGCGCCGGCTACGCGCTGGACGATCGTTTCGCGAAGGCGGAGCAGACTTAAGGTTTGCAGGTGGCAGCGGTGATCCAGCGGGCTGCCGCCACATTCTCCGATGTCGTCCCTGCGAAAGCAGGGACCCATAACCACGGGGAGTGGTTTGGCGAAGACTCGGAGTGATCTTCCCGCGCAATAACTGCGCCCTGGATTATGGGTCCCTGCTTTCGCAGGGACGACATCCAATTTGTTGAACCATCGTTGCGCGTCGGCCAGCCCCCCGCGCTGATGACCTCAGCGCGTGCCGGGCTTGGCCGGTGCGCGTCGGCGGTCCGCCGCCGGCTGGTAGGCGACGCGCGAATGCTGCGCGCAGTAGGGCAGGCCCGAGAGCGACTTGCCGCCACAGAAGAAGAAATCCGGGCTCGAGGGATCGCCGACAGGCCAGTGGCAGGTCGCCTCGTTGAGCTCGAGCAGCGACAGGCGCTGGCTCATCGGAACGACGTTGTCGTAGGTGATCGGATCGGGCTCGACCTCGACCTCGAAGGCCTGGGCGAGGGCGGTGTTGCCGCGCGAGATCGGGCGGCTCACCCGCATCATGTGCTGTGCGGGGCGCGCCTTGCGGGGCCGGGGAGCCGCCGAGGACGGGCTCTTGGCGCGACCGGACAGGCCCAGCCGGTGCACCTTGCCGATTACGGCGTTGCGCGTCACATTCCCGAGCTCGGCAGCGATCTGGCTGGCCGAAAGCCCGGCTTCCCAGAGCTTTTTCAATTGCTCGACGCGATCGTCGGACCAGGTCAAAACCGTCATTGCACCCTTCCCTTCGCCGCGCGCCTGCCAATCCTTGGGGCCGCGTGGCGATGTCTAAGCCTCGAAAAACCCGTGCCCCCAGAATCCCTTAAGGCTCGCCGGGCGCGAAAAACGCACCTGAACGTTACGCCGGTACATGAGGACTAAGAGGATCAGAACTGCTGCACGAGATGTCGTATCTGACACGGTAAACGCTACAATATGGCGTGACTCCCGCGCAAGAGTCTGCGGCTCCGCGTCCACATGTTCCGTCGCTAAAAGAACTCAAAATCGCCACCGCAAGACTACGGGTCAGGCGCCTTGCAGGGCCTTCTGGCGGCATTGACAGCGGTTTTTCCAAGCATAAAATGGTGACACGTGCCGCCCTTAAAAGGCGGCACGTTTCGTTTTCCGGGCAGGTCAATGATGCGCTGCGCAAGGCAGCCTCAGCCGGCCCCAACATCCAAGTGACCGCCATGACCAAGAGCGCCGCGACGCATCTGCTTCCCGTTTTCGCCAGGGCCGAGCTCGGCTTCGAGCGCGGCGAAGGCTGCTGGCTGGTCGCAACCAATGGAGAGCGCTATCTCGATTTCACGTCGGGCGTCGCCGTGAATGCGCTCGGTCACGCGCATCCGCATCTGGTCGGGGCTCTGCAGGAGCAGGCGACAAAGCTCTGGCACATGTCGAACCTGTTCCAGAGCCCGGACGGTGAGAAGCTCGCGGTCAGGCTCTGCAACGAGAGCTTTGCGGACTTCGTGTTCTTCTGCAATTCCGGCGCCGAGGCGATGGAATGCGTGATCAAGGTGGTGCGCCGCTATCATGCCACCAAGGGCCATCCCGAGCGCTACCGCATGATCACTTTCGAGGGCGCTTTCCATGGCCGCACGCTGGCAACGCTCGCCGCTACGGGGTCTGCAAAATATCTCGAAGGCTTCGGTCCGCCGATGGACGGCTTCGACCAAGTGCCGCATGATGACCTGGAAGCCGTCAAGAAGGCGATCGGCCCACAGACCGCAGGCATCCTGATCGAGCCGATCCAGGGCGAGGGCGGCGTGCGCTCGGCGTCTCCCGCCTTCTATCGCGCGCTGCGCCAGCTCTGCGACGAGCATGGCCTGCTGCTCGCCTTCGACGAGGTGCAGACCGGCATGGGCCGCACCGGCGAACTCTTTGCACATCGCCGCCTCGGCGTGACCCCTGACGTGATGTCGCTGGCGAAAGCGCTTGGCGGCGGCTTTCCGATCGGCGCGTGCCTTGCGACCGCCGAGGCGGCCTCCGGCATGACGCCCGGCTCGCACGGCTCGACCTTCGGAGGCAATCCGCTCGCCGTGTCCGCGGCGAACGCCGTGCTCGACGTGATGCTCAAGCCCGGCTTCTTCGATCACGTGCAGAAGATGTCGCTGCTGCTCAAGCAGAAGCTCGCCTCCGTGATCGACCGCCATCCTGATGTCGTCAGCGAGGTGCGCGGCGAGGGGCTGTTGATTGGCGTCAAGGCCGTGGTGCCCTCGGGCGATCTCGTCACGGCGCTGCGCAACGAAAAGCTGCTCACCGTCGGCGCGGGCGACAATGTGGTGCGCTTCCTGCCGCCCTTGATCGTCACCGAGGCGGAGATCGAGGAGGGCGTCGCGCGGCTCGAGCGTGCCTGCACCGCGATCGAATCCACTCTCAAGACGCCGGCGGCAAGCTGATGAGCAAGACGCCCAAGCACTTCCTGGACATCAACGAGCTGCCGCTGTCCGAGCTCAAGAGCATGCTCGCCGCCTCCTCCGCCATGAAGGCGAAGCAGAAGGCGCATCAGCCGGTCAAGCCGCTCGAGGGCAAGACGCTGGCGATGATCTTCGAGCGTCCGTCGACGCGGACGCGGGTGTCGTTCGATGTCGCCATGCGCCAGCTCGGCGGCGAGCCCATCATGCTCACCGGTGCCGAGATGCAGCTCGGCCGCGGCGAGACCATCGCCGACACCGCGCGCGTACTGTCGCGCTATGTCGATGCCATCATGATCCGCATCCTCAATCACGATGCACTGCTCGAGCTCGCAGCGCACGCGACTGTGCCTGTCATCAACGGGCTGACGCGGCGCTCGCATCCGTGCCAGGTGATGGCCGACCTCATGACCTATGAGGAGCATCGCGGGCCGATCGAGGGCAAGACGGTGGCCTGGACCGGCGATGACAACAACGTGCTCGCCTCCTGGGCGCATGCCGCCGAGCGCTTCAAGTTCAACCTCAATGTCGCCACCCCGCCGGAGCTCGCGCCGAAGAAGGCGATGCGCGACTGGGTCAAGGCGACGGGCGCCCCGATCATGCTGGGCACCGATCCGGAAGCCGCTGTCCGCGGCGCCGATTGTGTCGTCACCGATACCTGGGTCTCGATGGGCGACAAGGAAGGCGAGCACCGTCACAACGTGCTCAAGCCCTACCAGGTCAACGCCAAGCTGATGTCGCTGGCCAAGCCCGATGCGCTGTTCATGCATTGCCTGCCCGCCCATCGCGGCGAAGAGGTCACCGACGAGGTGATCGATGGCCCGCAGTCCGTCGTGTTCGACGAGGCCGAAAACCGCCTGCACGCGCAGAAGGGTATCTTGGCCTGGTGCTTTGACGCGGTGAAGTGATTGGTCGTCGTCCGGCGGACGATAGTGAGAAATCCGTGACGACGGCAGTATGGAGTTGCTTTCGCCTCATGTTCGGTCGTCGTCCCGGACAAGCGCAGCGAAGCGGAGCGCGGATCCGGGACCCATAGCCACAGGGCGCGGTTTGGTGACGATTCGGAGTTGTCATCTCGCGCCACAACACAATCATGTGGTTATGGGTCGCGGGCTCGCGCCATGCGCGCCCCGGGGACGACATCGAATTTGCGGAATCGTAGTGCCGCAAGACTGCACCCGGAACAGGTTGCCTCGCCGCCCCCTTTCATTTCACCTCCTCCGACCCCAGATAGAGCGCCATGGTCTCTCAATCCCCTGACATCAAAGCCGGGCCCGAAAGCCCGGTTCGCGCGCCGTCTTCCGTTCCCGTCGACGATGCGGTGCTGCCCTTCGAGGTCGATGCGCTCGACGTGCGCGGGCGCTTGACCCGGCTCGGGCCCGCGCTCGACGAGATCCTCACCAAGCACGACTATCCCCCGCCGGTCGGCAAGCTGCTCGGCGAGGCCATCGTGCTGACGACGCTGCTCGGCTCGGCGCTGAAATTCGAAGGCCGCTTCATCCTTCAGGCGCAGACTGACGGTCCGGTGTCGTTCCTGGTGGTCGACTTCAAGGCGCCCGACCGCCTGCGCGCCTATGCCCGCTACGACGTCTCGCGGCTTGGCGAGGCCAAGGACTCCGGCTCGCTGCTCGGCCGCGGCCATCTCGCCATGACCATCGATCAGGGTGCGGATATGAGCCGTTACCAAGGCCTCGTCGCACTCGATGGCGGCAGCCTGGAAGATGCCGCGCACGAGTACTTCCTGCGCTCCGAGCAGATCCCGACCCAGGTGCGCCTCGCCGTCGGCGAGGAATGGCGCTCGAGCGACGGCGGCAAGCATCGCTGGCGCGCCGGTGGCCTCTTGATGCAGTTCCTGCCGAAGGCGCCGGAGCGTGCGCGACAGGCCGACCTGCATCCCGGCGACGCGCCCGAGGGCACCACGCCGCATACCGTCGCCGAGGACGATGCCTGGGTCGAAGCGCGCTCGCTGATCGGCACGGTCGAGGACGTCGAGTTGATCGATCCCGATCTCTCCGGCGAGCGCCTGCTCTACCGCCTGTTTCACGAGCGCGGCGTGCGCGTGTTCAATCCGCAGAATTTGAAAGCGGAATGCTCCTGCTCGCGCGATGCGGTGGCGGCGATGCTGAAGAGCTTTTCGCCGGATGACCGTGCCGCGATGGTCAAGGACGACAAGGTCGTCGTGACCTGCGAGTTCTGCAGCTCGGTGTATCAATTTACGCCGCACGAGGCGGGCGTGGAAAACGCCTAGTCTAACATTCGGAAATCGTAGGGTGGGCAAAGCGAAGCGTGTCCACCAACTTCTGTCACATAATTGAAGAGCTGGTGGGCACGGCGCTTCGCGCCTTTGCCCACCCTACAGCAGCCCGCCGCCTCTCAATTCAACACCCGCTTGCCGCCGTCCGGGCTATCGAGCGAAAAGGTCGGCACGTCGATCTCAAAACGCTCGCCGCTTTCGTTGACCATCTGGTAGCGGCCGGTCATGAAGCCCGAGGCGGTCGAGAGCGGGACGCCCGAGGTGTATTCGTAGCGCTCGCCGGGCGCGAGGATCGGCTGCTCGCCGATCACACCTTCGCCCTTGACCTCCTGCTGCCGCCCCGTCGCGTCGGTGATGATCCAGTGCCGCGTCTTGAGTTGCACGGTCTCGTCGCCGGAATTGGTGATCACGATGGTGTAGGACCAGAAGTAGCGCGAGCGCTCGGCCGACGACTGCTCCGGGACAAAGTTCGGCTCGACGGTCACTTCGATCTGGCGGGTCACGGCACGGTACATGGTTGCCATCATAACGAAAACCTTGCCGGGAACCAATCGTGGCCCGCGGCGTCAGCGACATCGTGCCGCCCGAATTGGCACTGTAGTTACACCCCAATGTGATCCGATCGCTTTGCGAGCAGGCCATCGGCCCGGTACACTCCTCAAACGCTGCGATTTGCGCAAGGGTTTTGGCCCGATGACCATTGCCGACCAAGTGACGGGATCGCGGATCGCGGGAACCGCGGATGCCAAGGAGGCGAAGCCGCGCGCGGCGGCGCCGGCCATCACGCTCCCCGTCATCGGCGAGCGCGAGCTTCGCCTCGACCTCTTCCGCGGGCTGGCGTTGTGGCTGATCTTCATCGACCATTTGCCGCCAAACCTGCTGACCTGGTTCACCATCCGCAACTACGGCTTCAGCGACGCCACCGAGATCTTCATCTTCATCTCCGGCTACACCGCGGCCTTCGTCTACGGCCGTGCGATGTTGGAAAACGGCTTCGTCATCGCCACCGCGCGGATCCTGCGCCGGGTCTGGCAGATCTACGTCGCCCACGTCTTCCTGTTCACGATCTTCCTCGCGGAAATCTCCTACGTCGCCACCAGCTTCGAGAATCCGCTCTACACGGAAGAGATGGGCATCATGGATTTCCTCAAGCAGCCTGACGTCACCATCGTGCAGGCGCTGCTGCTGCGCTTCCGGCCCGTCAACATGGACGTGCTGCCGCTCTATATCGTGTTGATGCTGGCGCTGCCGCTCATCCTCTGGCTGATGAAATGGAAGCCGGATCTCACGCTCGGCCTGTCGGTCGTGCTCTACGTGGTGACCTGGGAGTTTGACCTCTATTTTTCGGCTTATCCGAATGGTTTCTGGGCCTTCAACCCGCTCGCCTGGCAATTGCTGTTCGTGTTCGGTGCCTGGTGTGCGCTCGGAGGTGCACGGCGCATGACGCGGATCCTGGCATCACCCGTGACGATGTGGATCTCGATCGCCTATCTGGCCGCTGCGTTCTACGTGACGCTGACCTGGTACGTGCCGCAGCTCTCCCACTTCATGCCGAAGCGGATCGAGCAGTGGATGTATCCGATCGACAAGACCGATCTGGACGTGCTGCGCTTCACGCATTTCCTGGCACTGGCCGCGCTCACAGTGCGCTTCCTGCCGCGGGACTGGCCGGGCCTGAAATCACCCCTCTTGAGACCGCTGATCCTCTGCGGCCAGCACTCGCTGGAGATATTCTGTCTCGGCGTGTTCCTGGCCTTTGCCGGTCATTTCATCCTGGCCGAGGTGTCGGGCGGCCCGGGCATGCATGCGCTGATTAGTCTCTGCGGAATCCTGATCATGTGGGCCATGGCCTGGGTGATTTCATGGTACAAGCAGGTCGCTGACAAGAGCGGTTCGAAAACCAAAAACGCCGTCGGCAACGCCGATCTGGCGGGAGGGGGCTGATGAAGGCGAAGGTTCTCCTGAGCCTGATCCTGCTATGCGGTGCACTCGCCGCGCCTTCCGCGCGCGCCGAGGATAATGCTGCGCCTGCCGCTCCCGCAGGACCGTCGGCGTGCGAGGTGCCGTCGTATCTGCTCGCCACCGAAAGCCAGCTCCCGAAGGTCGCCGAGGCCGTGAAGAGCGAAAAACCGCTCGAAATCCTGGTCATCGGCAGCCGGTCGACCACCATCCCGTCATCCGAAGAGAGCTCCTATCCGGCCCGGCTTCAGGCGATCTTGAAGGAGAAGCTGCCTTCGGAACCGGTGCACGTCTCCGTAGAACTACAGAGCAAGAAGACCGCAGAAGAGACCGCA
This sequence comes from Bradyrhizobium sp. UFLA05-89, assembly GCF_059803475.1. Classification (NCBI taxonomy): domain Bacteria; kingdom Pseudomonadati; phylum Pseudomonadota; class Alphaproteobacteria; order Hyphomicrobiales; family Nitrobacteraceae; genus Bradyrhizobium; species Bradyrhizobium sp. UFLA05-89. The sequence goes on from NZ_JBANBA010000016.1 coordinate 103,043, forward strand.
TCCGGCTTCGTTAAGCTTATGGAAGCGAAAAAGCCTACTTTGGTCATCTGGCAGACCGGGACCGTGGATGCTATCCGATCCATCGATCCCGATGAGTTCCGCGGTGCCGTCACGGATGGCGTTACTGCGCTGCAAAATGCGGGGGCCGACGTTATATTGATGAATTTGCAGTACAGCCCGCGGACCGAAACCATGATCTCGGTGCCGCCCTATCTCGATAATATGCGCGTGGTGGCGCAGGAGCATGATATCCCGCTGTTCGACCGTTTCGCGATCATGCGTCAATGGAATGATCAAGGTCAGTTTGACCTGTTCAATCCCTCGCGCGGACCGGAGTTGGCGAAACAGGTCCATGATTGCCTTGGCCGGGCGCTGGCGCAATTCGTCGTCGACGCCGCGCATCTCGGTCCGGCCCAGCAGCAAAATTGAGGTTTAGCGTAAATGAGTTCTTTCCGCCCTTTTGGCCTGACGGCATGGCTGGCTGCGCCCATTGTGGCCGCGCTGCTGATGCCTGTGTCGCTCTCACCCGTCCGCGCGCAGGCCGTGGCTGTCGCGCCGACGGCCCCGCAGGCCGCTAGTCCGGCGCCCGCGCCGCAGGCCACGACCGCCGCGACCAGCCAGCAAGAATCTTCCGAGCAGCGCGGTCTTACCGCGCGGGCCATCGACAAGGTCAAGCAGGTCGCCAAATCCGCCGGCGACATCTTTAGCCGCGTGCCGTGCCTGCCGCCTAGGGGCAGCGCGAACAAGGGCGGCGCAAAATCGATGGGCTCGCTGCCGCACGTCGCGAACAAGCTGGTCGCGGGCAAGCCAGTCGTCATCGTCGCGTTCGGATCGTCATCGACGGCAGGCTTCGGTGCAAGCTCGCCTGATTTCAACTATCCGAACCGCCTCGCCGGGCAGCTTCGCCGGCAATATCCGACCGCCGACATCGCCGTCATCAACGCCGGCGTCGGCGGCGAGGACGCGCCCGAGATGATGAAGCGCCTCCAGAAGGAGGTGATCGACGTGCATCCGGATCTCGTGATCTGGCAGGTCGGCACCAATGCAGTGCTGCGCAACCTCGATCCGGGCGACACCGCAAAGCTCGTCGAGGACGGCATCACGCGCATCCAGGCGGCCGGCGATTCAGACATCGTGCTGGTCGATCCGCAATATTCGCCGCGCGTCACCGAGCGTCCCGAGAGCGCCGGCAAGATGGTGAAGCTGCTCGGCCGCGTCGCGGAGCTCCGCCACGTCGGCATCTTCCCGCGCTTCGAGGTGATGCGCGACTGGCACGAGAAGCAGGCCATTCCGGTCGAGAGTTTTGTGATCTCCGACGGCCTGCACATGAATGATTGGGGCTACGCCTGCTTCGCGCAGCTCCTCGGCGACGACATCATCCGCTCCGTCGGCCAGATCAAGTTAGGGGTCAACGTGCCTGCGGACGTGCGGACCTATCGGCCGATGTAGCTCGGCTGCTGTAGCGATTGTAGGGTGGGTTAGCGAAGCGTAACCCACCACTTCTCTCGACGAGTGGAGAGCAAAGAGGTGGGTTACGCCTTCGGCTAACCCACCCTACTTTTCCGAAAGCGTGGCTACCTTACGCCTTCTCCAGCGCCGCGGTGAGATCCTCGATCAGATCGTCGGCATGCTCGAGCCCCGCCGAGAAGCGGATAAAGCCTTCGCTGATGCCGAGCGCAGCGCGGTCTTCCGGCTTCAGGCGCTGATGGGTCGTGGTCGCCGGATGCGTCACCAGGCTCTTGGCGTCGCCGAGATTGTTGGAAATCTTGGCGAGCTTCAGCGCATTGAGCACGCGGAATGCGGCCTGCTTGCCGCCCTTGACCTCGAACCCGACCAGCGTCGAGCCGCCGCGCATCTGCTTCTTCACGAGAGCTGCCTGCGGATGATCGGCGCGGCCGGGATAGACCAGACGCGAAATTTTTGGATGGCTGGCGAGCACCTCGGCAACGCGGGCCGCGGTGTCGGTCTGTGCGCGCACGCGCACGCCGAGCGTCTCCAGCCCCTTGAGCAGGACCCAGGCGTTGAACGGCGAGATCGACGGCCCGGTCTGGCGCATGAAGTTGTGGATGTGCTCGGCGGTGAACGCTTCGGACGACAGGATGACGCCCCCCAGACACCGGCCCTGGCCATCGATGTGCTTGGTCGCGGAATAGACCACGACATCGGCACCGAGCGCGAGCGGGCTCTGCCAGATCGGCGTCGCGAACACGTTGTCGACCACGAGCCGCGCGCCGCCTTTGTGTGCGATTTCTGCGATGGCGGGAATGTCGAGCACGTCGAGCGTCGGATTGGTCGGGCTTTCCAGGAAGAAGGTCTTGGTGTTCGGCTTGACCGCGCGCTGCCACTGGTCGAGATCGAGACCGTCGACCAGCGTGGTCTCGATGCCGTAGCGCGGCAGCAGATCCTGCACCACGTAGAGGCACGAGCCGAACAGCGCCCTCGATGCCACAACGTGATCGCCAGCCTTCAAGGGCGCCAGGATTGCGGTCGTCACCGCGGCCATGCCGGTTGCCGCCGAGCGGGCGGCTTCGGCGCCCTCGAGCTCGATCATGCGCTGCTCGAACATCGCGATCGTCGGGTTGGAATAGCGCGAATAGATGAAGCCGGGATCCTCGCCCTTGAACCGCGCCTCGCATTCCTCGGCGCTCGCGTAGACGTAGCCCTGGGTGAGGAACAGCGCTTCGGACGTCTCGCCATATTGCGAGCGCAGGGTGCCGGAATGAACCAGCCGGGTTTCGGGACGGTAGTTGGCGGGCGACTTCGACATAGGTACCTCCGACATGACCATCGATGCGAAAATGGTCACAAAAAAACCGGCCTGGATATCTCCACTGGCCGGGATCACAGAGGTCCCCGGCCTGTTTAGCGATTTATTTAACGTGGCTGCAAGCCGGCCGGCTCAAATCACCACGGGATAAGTCATGCTCATATTCCGCCATGGCCTTTTCGTCAAGGCATCCATCGGATAGCGGTAAAAGGTTCGTTTTTCCGCATTTTTGGATGCGTTTGACCCGAGATGAGGACCACCGGTTGACGTTCACGGTCGCCGCCGACGCCAATGGTATCCTGCCCGACCGCATGATCGCGGCGATGGCGGATGATGGGCTTATCCTGCCCGCCTACGACTTCGTCGAAAGCCAGATTCAGCCGGCAAGCCTCGATTTGCGACTCGGTGATATTGCTTACCGCGTCCGCGCGAGCTTCCTGCCCGGGCCCGGCGCCACCGTCGCCGAGCGCATCGACGAGCTGAAGCTGCACGAGTTCAGCCTCACCGACGGCGCGGTGCTGGAGACCAACTGCGTCTACATCGTGCCGCTGCTCGAGAGTCTCGCGCTGCCGCCGGAGATCGTCGCGGCCGCCAATCCGAAGAGCTCGACCGGTCGGCTCGACGTCTTCACCCGCGTGATCGCCGATGGCACCCGCCGTTTCGACATGATCGGTGCGGGCTATCACGGCCCACTCTATGCCGAGATCAGCCCTAAAACGTTTCCGGTGCTGGTGAGCGAGGGCTCGCGGCTGTCGCAGGTGCGCTTCCGCACCGGCGATGCCATCCTCAGCATTGACGAGCTCGAGGCGCTGCATGCGACAGAGCGTCTCGTCGACATCGACGATGCCGATCTCACCGGCGGCGTCGCCGTCTCCGTCGATCTCTCCGGCGAAAAGGGCGGCGGCTTCGTCGGCTATCGCGCCAAGCGCCACACCGGCGTGGTCGATGTCGATCGCCGCGCCGGCTACGCGATCGAGGATTTCTGGGAGCCGATCTCGGCGCGTCCCGACGGCAGCCTCATTCTCGATCCCGGCGAGTTCTACATCCTAGCGTCCAAGGAAGCGGTGCAGGTGCCGCCGGACTACGCCGCGGAGATGGTGCCGTTCGATCCCCTGGTCGGTGAATTCCGCGTGCACTATGCCGGTTTCTTCGACCCCGGCTTCGGCTATGCGGGCGCCGGCGGGCAGGGGGCGCGCGCGGTGCTCGAGGTGCGCTCGCGCGAAGTGCCCTTCATCCTCGAGCACGGCCAGATCGTCGGCCGCCTCGTCTACGAGAAGATGCTGGCGCGGCCCGATGCCATGTACGGCCAGCGCATCGGCTCGAACTACCAGGCGCAGGGATTGAAGCTGAGCAAGCACTTTCGGGTGTAGCTGCTAGCCCACCCACCCGCCGCCGTCATGCCCCGGCTTGATGACCGGGGCATCCAGTACGCTGCGGCCTATCGACTCTATAATAGCTGCCTCTGGAATACTGGATCGCCCGAACAAGTCGGGCGATGACACCGAATGTGTGCCAGGATGTGAACCTAAATCCGAGCTGTAAGCGAGGTGGCGACATGACAGATCAATCCGACCTCGACACAAGAATTCTGGAAGACGCCGCGGATGCGCTGATCTATTCGGATCGCTCGGGCACGATCGTCCGATGGAATCGTGCATCGAGCGCGCTGTTCGGGTTCTCCGCGCAAGAAGCGCTCGGCCAGAACCTCGACCTGATCGTTCCCGAACATTTGCGCGCCGCGCACTGGAAGGGCTTTGAGACTGCGACGTCGAGCGGCATGATGAAGCTTGCCGGCCGTCCTACGCTGACCCGCGCACTGCACAAGAGCGGACGCAAGCTCTACATCGAGATGACGTTTGCGCTTGTCAGAGATGCCGGCGGTGCCGTGCACGGAGCGGTGGCGATGGCGCGCGACGTGACCGAAAGGGTCGAGCGCGAGCGCGCGGCCAAGGCTGCGCCGCCTCCGCAGGCTTCGTGATGCGGAATTGGCGAGGGAGCGTGCAGGGCGCCCTGCATGAGCGTCAGGTTGCCCGCCACGGATTGCAGTGACACACTCGATCAAAACGACGATCGGGAGCGAACATGGCCGCCGCTTTGGACTCCGCGCAGGAAGCCCAGTGGAAACGCTGGCGTGCCATCGCCGATCTCTACCATGCCTATTTCACCGGCCTCATCCTCACCGTGGTGACGCGGCGCGGCACTGCGGATGCCGCGGAATTCGTCTTCCGCGTGTTTCGCCGCCAGCAGCAGGAGCGTTTCCTGCCCGGGCTCGACAAGCTCGGGCTGCGCCATCTGCCGCCGGCGGTCGCGGCCGCGCAATACCACTATCTCTCCAACTGGATCGGCGGCGTGCGTGTCGAATACATGTATGAGAGCGATCGCAAGGCCTGGATCCGCTATCCGCCGCCGCGCTGGATCTGGAAGGGCCCCGCGATATGCGGCATTCCCGGCGAAGTGTCGCGCGCGATGCTGCGCGGCTGGCACGCCAACAATGGCGTCGTGCTCGGTGACCTCAGGCTCGGTTTCGTCTGCACCAAGCAGAGCGTCGATGGTCAGGACGGGCTCGAAGGTTACTACTACGAACATGATCACCCGCTCGAACTCGACCAGCGCCTGGTATTCGCGCGTCATCTCGAAGCACCGCTGTTCGATGCGAACAACGCGCCGGCGCTGCCGGTTGCGAGTTGGCCAAAGCCGCGACTGGAAAAGGCCTATCGCAACTACGCGATGGAATATGTCCCCACGGCCGCGCCCGTGATGGTGCAGTTGTTCGATCCTGGGGATGCCGGATATCTGCTGCATCTGACGGGCAAGCTGATCGGCATGCAGAGTTTCGACGAGGTCGCGGCGGCGCTGGGGATGAGCCGCGGCGGCGCGAAAGAGTTTGCATCTTTCCTCAACGCGCTGCTCGCCGCGCAGGACGATGCGGCCGATCTTGCGGGATCCGAAGGCGGCTTCGAGATCCGTCAGCAGAGCTGGAAGCTGATGGATGATGTTGCTGATTATCATCCGGTGATCGCGAAGGTGCTGGATGGCCTGTTCGAAGGGCTTGCGGCCGGGTGCGGGCGTCATATCGGTGTCAGTTTGAAAGCTGGTGCAGGCGGCAGGTCTCCACTGGTGTGGAGCATCGGCTAAGCAACCCTCGATCCCTGCACTCCATCCCCGCTTGCGGGATGGTGAAGCGCCTTCCACGCGCCGAAATGCGCTGCCGCAGGGGGGCCGTGCGCCGGACGCAGGCGGAATCAGCTCGTGGCATGCTAACACGGGTCATTCATTTCGTTCGTGCAGGGGTTGAATCCGGTCAATTGACGGTGAACGTGATCGCGCTCACAGACGCCGCGGCCAAATCGCCGTAGCAGTTGAAAAGGTTTTTCGGAGAGGAAATGTCCGACGTCGGCGTCGCCGAGCTTCCCGTCGATGAGGAGGAGCGTCCCGAGCCGCCGCCATCGCGGCCGGCGAGGCTTGCCGCGCCACGCAGCGCGCTGGTTGATGGGCCGATCCTGCGCACGCTGCTCAGCCTGGCCTGGCCGAACGTGATCGGACTATCAGCGGGCACCTGCGTGGTGATCGCGGAGACCTCCTATATCGGCCGCCTCGGCGTCGAATCGCTCGCCGCGATGGCGCTGGTGTTTCCCTGCGTGATCCTGATGATGACGATGTCCGGCGGCGCTATGGGCGGTGCCGTGGCTTCCGCGATCGCGCGTGCGCTCGGTGCGGGCGACCGCGAGCGCGCCGGTACGCTTGCCGCGCACGCGCTCCTGATCGGCATCGCCTTCGGTCTCGTCTTCATGCTGGGCATGCTGATCTTCGGGCCGCATCTGCTCGAGCTGCTTGGCGGCCGCGGCAACGTGCTGGCGCAGGCGATCGCCTACATGCAGGTGTTCTTCGGCGGCGCGGTGCTGGCCTGGCTGCTCAATACTCTGGCCGGCGTGCTGCGCGGCACCGGCAACATGAAGCTGCCTTCGCTGCTGATGCTCAATTCTGCGGTGTGCCAGATCATCCTGGGCGGCACGCTGGGTCTCGGGCTCGGACCGATCCCGCAATTCGGCATGCGCGGCGTCGCCGCCGGCGCGCTGATCGCCTATTCGATCAACATTAGCGTAATGAGCTGGTACCTGTTTTCCGGCCGCGCGCGTGTCGTGCCCAAGCTGATTGGCCTCCGGATCCAGTGGGCGATGTTCTTCGACATCCTGAAGGTGGGCGCCATCGCCTGTTTCTCGCCGCTGCAATCGGTGCTGACGATCTCGATCCTCACCCACATGCTGGCCAAGTTCGGCACCGCAATCCTCGCCGGCTACGGCGTCGGTGCGCGGCTCGAATTTCTGCTGATTTCGATCGCGTTCGCCTTCGGCATCGCCTCGGTGCCGATGGTCGGCATGGCGATCGGCGCCGGCAAGATCGCGCGCGCACGCCGCATTGCCTGGACGGCCGGTGCGGCCGCATTCCTCGCGGTGGGCACGCCCGCGAGCCTGGTTGCGATCTTCCCCGATCTCTGGGTCAATATCTTCACCGACAGCGCGACCGTGCGCGCGATGAGCCATCAATATCTCTCTACCGTCGCACCGTTCTACGCCTTCATGGGCCTCGCCACGGCGATGTATTTCTCATCGCAGGGCGCGGCCAAGGTGCTGGGACCGGTGTTGGCGCAGACCGCACGGCTCGTCTTCATCGCAACCTGCGGCTGGTGGCTGTCGACGCATGAAGCGACCGCGCAAAGCTTCTTCTGGCTCGCGGCAAGCTCGATGGTCCTACTTGGAACGCTCTCCTGTTCCAGCGTGGTGCTGACGCGCTGGGGAACGCGCGCCACCAAGCCGGATATCCGGCCAGCTCTGTCCGGCGTTGCGGATTAAAGCATGATCCGGAAAAGTGTGGAGCGGTTTTCTCTCGCGACAAACGCGGAACGCGCTTGCGCGGAGATCATGCTCAAACATCAACCTAAAGCGCGATGACGATTCATCCTAATCTCATCGCGCTTTAGTCTTACTGTGTCATAAAATCATCCGCACGGTACGTCTTTGGATGAGAGCAGTACAGCACGGACATCGTCGCAGGCGA